>JBEDGK010000109.1:0-4592 GCA_041174665.1 Pseudomonadota bacterium | reverse complement strand
ACCAGATGGTCTGAGGCTGCCTTTGATGCCGAGTAGGGGCTGTTAGGTGCGTAGGGAGTAGTCTCGGAAAACGGCGGGTCGGTCGGACTCAGCGTACCGAATACCTCATCAGTCGATACATGCAAGAATCGAAAACTATTCTTGTCGGTGTCGGACAGGCCAGCGCAGTAGGCACGTGCGGCTTCCAGCAGACTGAAGGTGCCATCGACATTGGTGCGAATGAAGTCGCCAGGGCCATGAATCGAGCGATCGACATGGCTCTCAGCAGCGAAATGCACAATAGCACGAGGCTTGTGCGTTGCCATTAACTGATTGACCAATTCCCGATCGCAGATATCCCCCTTCACCAGCTGATGACGCGAATCGCCTTCGATGGCAGACAAATTATCTGGATTGCCCGCGTAAGTCAGCTTGTCCAGATTGATCACCGGCTCGTCCGTGGACGCCAGCCAGTCAAGTACGAAATTCGAGCCGATGAAGCCCGCGCCACCCGTTACCAGAATCATTGAGATGCCTTGTTAAAACGCCTTATTATTTGATTAACTTATTCCTTCCAAACACTCGACATTTTAACGGAGCGCCGCGCCCTAGAAGCAGGCTGCCGAAAGAATCTCATCCTCATGCTTATCCCGTTCTGGTGACCAATAAAAAAGGCGTGTCTCGCGACACGCCTTTGCAAGTTGGATTCAGTGAATTAAACGCGCTCGACACCTCTCAAACCTGACCAGCGGTTACCAATCCACGCTGCCCCCTTCGCTATGGAAGTACCAATGGCTTTGGCACCATGAGCCACGCCATGAGCCACTACCCTGCCAGCGGAAGCAATCGCGTGCCCACTTGCGGCACCTGCTTTTCTGATGGCGTCGGTTGCCTTATTCAGTCCCTTGGCTGCCCGCGTTGCTGAAGCCTTGGCCACTTCGCCCACCGTTTCGGCAATTTGACCAGCGGAACTCTTCAGGCGAGCAACTGCCTTACCGTTCAATGCATTGCGGAGTCTGTCACCCGTCCGAATTCCCGCGTCGGTGAGCGTCGGCGACAATCTGGCCCGTACCGAAGTCATCGCCTTTCTTATGACAGCACTGCCCTTCGATGACCAGACAGAAGCGTTATGCCTAATCCATTCGGTCGCTTCACGGACTGGCGGTATCAACTTTTTACCTGCCGCGAACAATTTATCACCTGCGGCAGAAAAAGCGGCGTGTACACCAAGCGCCAAACCTGATAATCCGGCTTTTACTGACCGGCGACTGCCGACTCTGCCATCGCTATTGACATCAAGTGGTTTTATATCGAGCGCTACCGCAGACTCACGATGGCGCTCCGTGCGCTGCGTGCGCTGCGTGCGTTTCGTGTGGCTATCCAAACCGGCATCTGCTCGCTTCTTCGGAGTGTCAGTGGTCCGCGCCGACTGAAAATCAGTTGATTGCTGTCCCGTTGATCCCTGAGAGGGAATCGGCGGAATAAATGAAAATTCTGATGAATCCTCACCGAGCGCTGAACTCTCGCGGTCCTTCAGGGATTTTTCGATGATTGCACGAACCTCGGTCGCCGTCGAATCGTAATCACGACCGATCACATTCAGTGTGTCGTTTAGCTGGTGACGTTGTGCTTCTTCCATTCCCATATCGTCAATATGATCGAGGGTAAAATCCAAAGCCAGTGCGAAACGTGCGGAGTGATGAGGATCATCGCCAGCCTGGAGAAAAATCAGTTGTTTTATTTGCTCAACAAAAATACGAGTATCTTCAGTTTTATCAGCCCCCCATAAAACGAGCACTGCATTGGCGCGTTGCTGAGTATTGAGACTGGCAAAACAAGAATCCAGATCCACACGTAGCGTGCCAACGGTAACCTGCAGATTCGCAGACTCCGTTGTTGCATGAGCCTGAGGATTCATCGCTCTTTGAATACGCTGATCTAGAGAGAACATTATTACTCCACGAGAAGTTAGAAAGCGGTCTTGAGTGCGCCTCTCAGCGGAGAAGTTTCAGAATCGAGGAAAATATTGATGATTATTCGGTAGGTGACGGTTCTATGAAACCGCGTGAGGCGATCACCGAACCGTTTGCATTAAAATGTTTCACGAAAACATGTGTGCCCATATTGAGCCCGTTGGACGTGTGTATTCGATAAGTCAAAAATATCCGTTATCGCCAGATCACCTTTGTTAACTTGTAGACCGAGCCACTTTCCTCATGTCCGACACGCCTATGCTTCCGGTATTTGTCATCGGCGACCTGCAAGGTTGTAGAGGGGAGCTGGATTTATTGCTGGATCGCATTGAGGCAAAAGCTCCTCGCGCCCGCTTGGTGTTTGTCGGTGATTTGGTCAATCGCGGCCCGGACTCATTAGGTTGCCTGCGTCGTATTCGGGCAATGGCTGACCGTGCACAGATTGTGCTCGGCAATCATGATCTCCATTTGCTGGCCGTCGCCAATGGCATCCGACCTCGAGGACGCTCTGATACGCTGGAAGCGCTACTCGCCGCGCCTGATCTCCACGACTTGCTGCAATGGCTGAGACAGCAACCGCTGTCTCTGATGGCGGAGGGGCACTTGATCGTGCACGCCGGCGTGCTGCCCCAGTGGACGACCGAGCAAACCCTCGCACTCGCAGACGAAGTGTCCACAGTACTGAGAGGAAGCGACTGGCTGGATTTCTTGGCTCAGATGTATGGCAATGAACCAGCACAATGGCACGACGATCTGCAAGGTGCAGACCGATTGCGCTGTATCGTGAACGCGTTGACCCGGCTGCGCTTCTGCACGGTGCAGGGCGAGATGGAATTCACCTCCAAGGAAGGACCTGAAAAACCGCCTGCGGGCTATATGCCGTGGTTCGATGTGCCAGAACGATTAACGCAAGAGACACCCATCGTTTTCGGGCACTGGTCGACCCTGGGACTGATACTGAGACCGAACATCATCGGTCTGGACACAGGCTGCGTGTGGGGGGGCAAGCTCAGCGCACTGCGCTTGTCTGATCGTAAGCTGGTGCAGGTCGACTGTCCGCAGCATCAGCATCCGGGCTAAGCGCTTTTTCCACCAGCTCTCTTGCGGCAGCCGCCAGCTCGCGACGGTGTGCACCCTCGGTCGATATCGCCGGCAGGCGTATCAGCTCGGCGTGCATGCCGCCGCTCTTTAGGATAGCGATCACGCTCTCAACAAATGTCATCTCGCCGATAAAGTCTGCCGAGTCATGCAAGCCACCATCGGCGTCCAGATAGCGGAGCGCGTAGGGTTGCACTGGCACTTCGGCCTCAATCGCTGCTTCGAACAAATTCGCATGAAACGGCAGCACCGTGCCTTGCGGCGCGGTCGTACCCTCGGGGAAGAAAGCGACGCGCTCGCCATCATGGATACTTTTGACTAGCCCGGCATAAATCCTTCGCACATCGCGCTGTTTGCCACGCGCGATGAAAATCGTTCCGGTGTTTTCACACAGCCAGCCGATCAGGGGCCAGCTTCGAATATCGGATTTCGCGACGAAGCGGCACGGATGGATGGAATTCATCACGAAGATGTCCAACCATGAAATGTGATTACAGACGATCAGCGCCGGCGATACCAGCTCGCGCTGCGCACTATCGTTGATGGAGAAAGATACGCCGCAGATAGCCACCAGCTGGCGCGACCAGCGCTGTATGCGGAGCTCGCGTCCTGCTGCACCAAGAAAAGGAAACAGCAGCGCCACCTTGAGCAGTCCCACGACAAGATGCCAGGCTAGTCTGGCCAGACCCCATACCGGCATGATGATCAGCGGCTGTAGGCGAGACGGCCGGACACGATAGTGTGCCTGACCTGACCCTGCAACTCGTAACCAAGAAACGGTGTGTGCTTGCCCTGACTGACAATCGCGGATGCTTCGACCTTCCAGCGCGCGTTCGGGTCGAAGATACAGATATCGGCGACGCTGTCCACCGAGAGCTTGCCGGCATCGATTCCAGCCACGCGAGCAGCATCGCAGGTAATGCGGGCAATCGCCTTGGAAAGACCGTCCTTGCTTTTCAAATGATCCTCCGCCCACTTCAGCGACAACGACAGTAGCAACTCCAGACCCGTCGCACCGGGAGAAGCTTCGCCGAAGGGCAGCAGCTTCTCATCATCATCAACCGGTGTGTGGTCCGAGCAGATCGCATCAACCGTGCCATCGGCCAGTGCCTCGCGTATCGCATCACGGTCGCGCTGGCTGCGCAGCGGCGGAGAGAGTCTGGCGTTGGGATCGAAGAAACCGATATCGTGATCGGTCAGGTGCACATGGTGTGCGCCGACATCGCAACTCACGCGCAAGCCTTCGGTCTTGGCGGCACGAATCAGCGCAATCCCGTCAGCAGACGACAGGCGGCACAGATGCACGCGCGCGCCGGTGGAGCGCATCAGTTCGAAGATCGTGTGCAAGGCGATCGTCTCACTCATCACCGGAACGCCGGACAGTCCCAGCCGGGACGCCAGCGGTCCGCTGTGCGCGGTGCCTCCCTTGCCGAGGTGCGGATCCTGCGGACGCAGCCAGACGGTATATCCATAGGTTTGCGCATACTGCATCGCGCGCATCAGCACGGTGGTGTCTTCAATCGGCTCTTCGGCCTGCGCAAA
>JBEDGK010000108.1:0-11603 GCA_041174665.1 Pseudomonadota bacterium | reverse complement strand
AAATACCATTCGATGTGCAGGCGCGGGTCCACCTGCGACATGACCCCTTCGAACCAGGGCGCACCGCACAGCACCGCCGTGTCGCGCACGATCACAGCCGCCGTCACCTCTGTCGTGGCTGGCACCAGCAGCGCAGTCCAGTCACCACTACCGATATCTTCAGCGAGCGCGGCGCGGAGGTTGGATTCAAACGCAAGCGTCAGCGCCTCGTCAAAGGGTGCATAAGGATTCTTCAGCGTGCTCATGCCGGTCCGATGCCGGAGAACAGCTTCTGCTCTGCCGCCAGATCGGAGGAAGGACGGACATTCGCCTTTTTTGCGGCAGCAAAATCCAGCATGCGATTGATGCAAGTAACCGCCTTCTCGCGCACCGCAGCATCGACCTCGATACGGTTACTGCCACTCTCGAGCACCTCGGCGAGATTCTGCAAACCGTTCATTGCCATCCACGGACAGTGCGCGCAACTCTTGCAGGTCGCGCTGTTGCCTGCCGTCGGGGCTTCAATGAACACCTTGCCGGGCGCGGCCATGCGCATCTTGTGCAAGATGCCATTGTCGGTCGCGACGATGAACTCCTTTGCATTCAGCGTGGCCGCGGCGGCGATCAGCTGGGAAGTCGAGCCAACGACATCGGCTTGCGCGACGACCGGTTCCGGAGACTCGGGATGGACCAGTATTTTTGCACCGGGATGCTCCTTCTTCAGCAGATCCAGCTCGATCCCCTTGAACTCGTCATGTACGAGGCAAGAGCCCTGCCAGAGCAGCATATCGGCACCGGTCTGCTTTTGGATATAGCTCCCCAGATGGCGATCCGGCGCCCAAAGGATTTTTTTTCCCTGGGCATGCAGATGGGCGACGATATCCAGGCCAATGGATGAGGTCACCATCCAGTCAGCGCGCGCCTTCACTGCGGCGCTGGTATTGGCATAGACCACCACCGTACGATCGGGATGTGCATCGCAGAAGGCGGAAAACTCGTCGGCGGGGCAACCCAGATCCAGTGAACAGGTCGCATCGAGATCGGGCATGAGCACGGTTTTTTCGGGAGACAGTATTTTCGCGGTCTCACCCATGAAGCGCACACCGGCCACCACGAGTGTCTTCGCGGGATGATCACGGCCAAAGCGCGCCATCTCCAGCGAATCGGATACGCAACCGCCGGTCTCTTCTGCCAGATCCTGCAAGTCAGCGTCCACGTAGTAATGCGCGACCAGCACGGCTTCTTTTTCTTTCAGCAGCCGACGGATCTTGTCTTTTAGCAGCGCACGGTTTGGTGGCGTCAACGACTCCGGTACACGTGCCCATGCCGAGGCGACACAGCTAGCGCCCTCGCCCGAGGGCCGCTCGAACTCAACCGTCTTGATTTCCATGCATGCTCTCCACAGATAGGGCAGGTGCTTTATTGAATGCCTTGTGATGCCAGATAATCATCATAGCTGCCCTTGAAGTCGATGATCTCACCATCGCGTATCTCCAGAATTCGCGTGGCCAGTGAAGACACGAACTCGCGGTCATGCGACACAAATATCAGGGTACCTGCGTATTTTTCCAGAGCGATATTCAGAGATTCGATGGATTCCATATCCATATGGTTCGTCGGCTCATCCATAAGAAGTACGTTGTGACGACCCAGCATCAGCTTGCCATACATCATCCGGCCCTTCTCGCCACCAGAGAGCACCTTGACCGACTTCTTTACCTCATCGCCCGAGAACAACAGCCTGCCAAGGATGGAGCGCACCGCCTGATCGTCATCACCCTCTTGGGTCCAGTAGCCCATCCAGTCGGTCAGACTTTTGTCTTGCGCAAATTCCTCTGTCGGATCCTGTGGCATGTAGCCGACGTTCGCATTCTCGGCCCATTTGACCGTGCCTTTGTCTGCGATCAGTCCGCAGATCTCACCACCCAGGCAGCGCAGCAAGGTAGTCTTGCCCGCGCCGTTCTCGCCGATGATCGCGATTTTCTCGCCCGCCTCGACCGAGATGCTGAAATTCTTGAACAACGCATGGTCATAGGCTTTCGACAAACCCTGTACCTCGACCGCCAGGCGATGCAGCTTTTTCTCACCCTCGAAACGGATGAAAGGATTCTGCCGCGACGAAGGCTTCACATCTTCGACCTTGATCTTGTCGATCTGTCTCGCGCGCGAAGTGGCCTGACGAGCCTTGGACTTGTTCGCCGAGAAGCGGCGCACGAAATCCTGCAGCTCGGCGATCTTTTCCTTGGCCTTTGCATTCGCTGCCAACTGCTGCGTACGAGCCTGCGCGGAGGCCAGCATGTAATCATCATAGTTGCCGGGATAGATCTTCAGCGTGCCGTAATCCATGTCAGCCATGTGCGTGCAGACCTGATTCAGGAAGTGGCGATCGTGCGAGATAATGATCATCGTCGAATCACGTTCATTGAGCACGTCTTCCAGCCAACGAATCGTATTGATATCGAGATTGTTGGTCGGCTCGTCAAGCAGCAGGATGTCCGGGTTGGAGAACAGTGCCTGCGCCAGAAGCACACGTAATTTCCAGCCGGGTGCGATCGCGCTCATCAGTCCCTGATGCTGCTCGGTCGGAATGCCTACCCCCGAGAGCAACTCACCTGCGCGTGCCTCGGCGGTGTAGCCGTCATACTCGGCGAACTTGGCCTCCAGCTCTGCAGCCTTCATGTAATCGTCGTCGGTGGCCTCGGGGTTGGCGTAGATCGCGTCGCGCTCGTTCATCGCCGCCCACATCTCGATATGGCCCATCATCACCACATCCAGCACTCGCATCTCTTCAAAGGCAAACTGATCCTGGCGCAGCTTGCCTAGCCGCTCATTCACGTCAAGACTGATATTGCCTGCGCTCGCCTCGAGATCGTTTCCGAGGATTCTCATGAAGGTCGACTTGCCGCAGCCGTTGGCGCCGATCAGACCGTAGCGATTACCGTCGCCGAATTTGACCGAGATGTTTTCAAACAGCGGCCGGGCGCCGAACTGCATCGTGATATTTGCGGTGGAAAGCAAGAGTAACCTGAGAAGACGAGATTGGGTAAAAGGGACTGGCAGTCCACGTTGACCGCCAAGACCAGCGGCAACTGCCTAACGAAAAGACCCCAAGTTTAACATTCGCCGGCCTTCGCCGGGATGACGAGCGATGGGGCTACGCGCTTCGTCAGCTAGCGAGACACATGCAAACTGAATCCGGCGGCTTCCGCCTCCAGCCGGCAGTGCCCGCCTACCGGCAGGCTCAGCTTGTCACGAAGATGACCGAAGGGCAGCCCGGTCAGCACCGGCAACCCGAGACGGTCGCGCAAATAATCGACCATTACGGCAAAGTCATAGCCATTGTCATAGTCATTCAGCTTGTAGCCAGAAAAATCACCCAGCAGAACCGCACGTTGACGACTCAGCACACCGGCATGCATCAGTTGCAGCAGCATGCGCTCGACCCGATAGGGATGCTCATTGATATCTTCCACGAACAGAATGCCGCCATCGACTTCCGGCATCCAGCGCGTGCCCGCAAGATGAGAGAGCATCGCCAGATTGCCGCCCCAAAGCGTACCCTCGAGAGTCAATACCGGATTAGCCAAGGCATTGACGCGCACGCTGAACGAAGGCGCTGACACCGCCTGCCAGAAATGCGAGTGCGTGAATTCGCTGGGATCTTCGCGAGAGAAATCATCGCAGATCATCGGACCGGCAAGGCTTGTGGCCCCGTTTGCCAGCAAGCCCATCTGAAGCACAGTGAAGTCGCTGTGGCCGACAAACAATTTGCCGCTGCTTGCCAGCAGCGAGAAATCAATCTCCGGCAGAAGCCGAGACAGACCATAACCACCGCGCACCGCGATCACGATCTCGGCATCGGGATGGGTAGCCGCGGCATGAAGCTGAGCCACACGCTCTGCGTCGCTGGCCGAAAAGCGCTGATAACGCCAAGCACCGGCAGACAAATCATGTACGGTATGCCCCTGCTCGCGCAGGCGCTGCAGTCCACGCAGGTATGCCGCCTCATCCGGCGCATAGCCGCTGGGCGCGACAATCGCGATATGGTGTGGCTGGGGCGTCATGGTCGCGGTCCTGTTCAGGGGGCGGTTCGCGCCTGCTGGCGGCGCTCCGCAAAAAAAGCAGACAGTATTGTGCCGCATTCATCCGCCAGCACCCCGCCTTGCACCTCGGTGTGATGGTTCAGCCGGGATTCGGCGAACAGATTTACCACTGAACCACAGGCGCCAGTCTTGGGGTCATTCGCACCAAAGACCACACGCGCGAGTCGTGCATGCATCATCGCACCGGCACACATTACGCAGGGTTCCAGCGTCACATACAGCGTGCATCCGGGCAGTCGGTAATTGCCCAGCTTTTGCGCGGCGGCGCGAAGCGCGGCGATCTCGGCATGCGCGGTCGGATCGTGGCCGATGATAGGCCGGTTGTGGCCGATCGCGATCAGCTCACCGTTCCTCACCAGCACAGCGCCCACAGGTACCTCGCCTATGCGCTGCGCCTCGGCGGCAGCATCGAGCGCCATGCGCATGAAGGCCTCGTCGCTCATTCCCCTTCCGTCACCTCAGCCCAGCAGTTTGGCGTCTCGTGCAGCATGATGCGATGCAGCCGCAGGCCGGTGCCATAACGATCCTGGTACACCGGCTTGAGCAGGTCGAATGCGGTACGGGCGAGATTTTCGACGGTGGGTATCTTGTTGATGACGACCGTCTTGTGATCGGGGAGGCTCGCCAGAAAATCCCTGACCACGACATCTTTTTCGTAGACGAGAAACGCATGATCCCACACGTGCACCAGATGCTGATTGGCCAGGGCCTTCACATCAGAAAAATCCATCAGCATGCCATTGTCCGAGCTACCTTCTTCTTCGATCACTTCACCGATCAGTGTGATCTCTATCGTGTAGCGGTGCCCGTGCAAGTTACGGCACTGACTTTTATGTTCGGGAATCCGGTGTCCGGCATCGAATTCCAGTTTGCGGGTAATCGTGATCATCGGGTCATTATTGAAATGCTGGTCAGGGTATCTGCAACAGCTTGTGCGTCTGCAGAGAAAGCCGCCATTGGGGATGCGCCTTGCAAGTGTCGATCGCAAGGCGCGTGTTTTTTTCTTTGTCCGGTCCGTCCATCGGCTGCAGGAAAAAGTGACGGAAATTAAGCGCAGCCAGCGCGTCGAGGTCTTGCGCTGCCTGGGGTATCACGACCTTGATCTCGTCCCCTTCATTTACTACCAGTGGGGCACCCTGCTTGGGGCTGACGCAGACCCAGTCAACGCCGCCGGGCACTGGCAGCGTGCCATTGGTTTCTATCGCCACTTCGAAGCCCTGCGCGTGCATCGCCACAATCAGTGCCCCGTCGAGTTGCAAGAGCGGCTCGCCACCCGTGAACACCACATAGCGACGCGCTTGGTCCGCTGGCCACTGCGAGGCGATCGTGTCTGCGAGCGACTCAGCACTGGCATATTTCGCACCCAGCACACCATCCGTGCCGACAAAATCCGTGTCGCAGAAACGGCAGATAGCAGCCGACCTGTCCTGCTCGCGGCCAGACCACAGGTTGCAGCCGGCAAAGCGACAGAATACCGCTGGCCGCCCGGCATGCGCGCCTTCGCCCTGAAGCGTGTAGAAAATTTCCTTGACGCTGTACACCAGCGAGGCTCCGCGGAAAACCCAAAACAAGATTATCCAACAAATCCGGCGGATACCTGATCAGCTCAAGCTTCCACCCTCGGGAATCGCACGGTAAACACCGTTCCCCGTCCATGGGAACCCGAGCGTACCTCGATACCGGCTTCATGGTCCTTGGCGATATCGCGCACGATCGCAAGCCCCAGCCCGCTGCCGGGCTGTGATTTGTCCAGACGATAGAACCGACTGAAGATCTTGTCCTTTTCCGATTCCGGAATGCCCGGGCCGTCATCTTCGATTTTCAGCACCCCGTAGCCGTCGATCTGGGAACAACTCACGGTTACCGCACCCCCTTGCGGTGAGTACCGCACAGCGTTATCGATCAGGTTGTCGACCATGTCACGCAGCAGAAAGCGGTCGCCCATGACGAAGGTCGGCTCCAGATGAAAACCGATATCGATGCTTTTCTTTTGGGCCTCTTCCACAAAATGCTGCACTGACTCGGACACCAGCTGATCGAGCGACAAGCGCTCAAGACGCTCCCGCTCAAAACCTCCGGGCTCGGATCGCGCCAGCACCAGCAGCTGATTCGCTTGCCGAACCATGCGCTCGGTCGATGCCATCATCAGCGATACTGAGCCAGCAGTATCGGGATCATTCTTGTTCTGCGCCTGCAACCACTCCAGTTGCGCCTTGAAACCCGCCAGCGGCGTGCGCAGCTGGTGCGCCACATTGGCCAGAAAATCCTGCTTCGCCCGAGCACTACTCTGCACGCGGGAGAGCAAGTCATTGATCGCGCGTATGAAAGGCACCAGCTCGACCGGTGCGTTGGCGATCTGTAGCGCGGAAAGATCGTCCAACTTGCGGCTTTCAAGATTCTCTTGCATCTCACGCAGCGGCAGCAGACCGCGGTTCTGTGCCATCCAAATCACGGCCGGGATAAGAATGACTAACAACAGCTCGAGCAAAACGAGCGACAGCAGTATCCGCAGCTTGAACCGGAAGCGCTTCACCCGCGTTTCGGCGACGCCAATCAGCACCGTCTCTCCACCGACCCGCGTGCGCAGCGAGATCACCCGCACGTCCTGGTCGCGCATCTCGGACAAATAAGCCTCCCAGGTGTTGTCGCGGACGGGAACGTGCAATCGGGGGAAGTCGCGGTCGCCGGCAATGGTCCTGCCCTCGATATCCCGAACCACGAGATAGGTCTGGTCAAAGTGATCGACACGCAGTACCTGCTCGGCCTGCTGGGACAGCCGCAGCTCGACAGAGTCTCCGGTGTCCTCTACGTGCGGTACCAATGCCCAGGCCGCATCGGCAAGACTCTGATCGAAGGCCGTTTGGGCAGGAATCCATGCGAGCCAGTACACCGCTGCGGCCCCGGCGAGATTGACTGCAACCAGCGGCACCACCAGCCATTTGAGCAGCTTGACCCTGAGGCTCATCGGTCCGGAGTCAGTGGGACGTCGGTTCGAGCATGTAACCAAAACCACGGATGGTCTTGATTGCGATGCCGGCATGTGCGATCTTGGCGCGTATGCGCGAGACATAGACCTCGACCGCATTGAGCGTGACTTCCTCCCCCCACGGCAGAATGGCGTCAATGATCTGCTGCTTGGACACGACCCGCGACGCGTGCTGCATCAGATACTCCAGCACAGCCCATTCGCGGGCGGACAATTCGATGATCTGACCATCCACGGTGGCGCGGCGCGCGAACGGATCAAGCTGCAAGCCGCCCAGCTGTAGTTCCGCAGGACGCGGATTGCTGCGACGGACCAGTGCCTTGAGGCGCGCGACCAGCTCCGGCGCGGCAAATGGCTTGACCAGATAATCATCGGCACCGGTTTCCAGCCCACGCACACGGTCCTGCACATCATCACGCGCTGTCAAGAGCAAGACGGGCAGGCCGCTGCCGCGCGTTCTCAGCCGGCGTACGACTTCGAACCCGTCAATACCCGGCAATCCGATGTCGAGTACCGCGACCGATACCTCGCGGGACTGCAGTGCGCGGTCTGCGTCATCACCGTTGTGGACGACATCGACCATCATGCCATGCCCCCTCAGTATCCGGGCGACGCCATCGGCGAGCACCATGTCATCTTCTACCAGCAATACGTGCATGTTCGGTTCAGTCTTCATAACGCGGCCTTACCTAGTTTGCCCGAGAGTTTGCCCCGGGTAAGAACACTGGCTTTCTGGTTCCTGAGCAATGGCTGACCCATCGCTGACATCTGTCAGAAGCTGTAAAAATCAGGATGCCTAAAAAAACACCGGGCAACGCCCGGTGTCTTTACTTCCCGACTGAACGTGATCAAGCGGCTTCCGGAACACTTGGCAAACCTGCCAGCGCCATCGCCAGTTCTTTTTCGTCGTATTGTTCATCCTTCAGGTTACCGGAGAAATAGCTCGAGTAGGCCGCCATATCGAAATGGCCATGGCCGCACAGGTTGAACAAGATGACCTCGCTCTTGCCTTCGCGCTTGCAGCGCAACGCCTCTTCGATCACGCCCTTGACCGCGTGGTTCGCTTCCGGTGCCGGCACGATGCCTTCGTGACGGGCAAACAGCACGCCAGCGGCGAAGCACTCGGTCTGGTGATAGGCCACGGCTTCGATCAGGTTTAACTCTTTCAGGTGCGAGACCAGCGGCGCCATGCCGTGATAACGCAGGCCGCCTGCATGAAAACCAGGTGGCGTAAACGACGAACCGAGCGTGTGCATCTTGGTCAGCGGTGCCATGTGACCAGTATCACCGAAGTCGTAAGCGTACTTGCCGCGCGTGAGTGACGGGCAGGCCGCCGGTTCGACCGCGACGATGCGTGGCTTCGGACCGCCGCGCAGACCGGCACCGATGAATGGGAAAGTGATACCCGCGAAGTTCGAACCGCCGCCAGTGCAACCGACAATAACGTCGGGGTAAGCATCGGCCATCGCCATCTGCTCCATCGACTCGATACCCACGATGGTCTGATGCATCAGCACATGATTGAGCACCGAACCCAGCGCGTATTTGGTGTCGTCATTGGTCGCGGCGACTTCAACCGCCTCGGAGATCGCGATGCCCAGACTGCCCGGATGATTCGGCGTCTTTTCCAGCACCGACCGGCCGTAGTGGGTTTCATTGGACGGCGACGGCAAGCATTTGGCACCGTAAGTTTCCATCACAGCACGGCGATACGGTTTCTGGTCATATGACACGCGCACCTGAAACACCGTCACGTCGATATCGAACAGCGAACCCGCGAATGATAACGACGTACCCCACTGCCCCGCGCCGGTCTCGGTGGTCAGTCGCTTCACACCCGCCTGCTTGTTGTAGAACGCCTGGGGAATCGCGGTGTTCGGCTTGTGGCTTCCGGCAGGGCTCACACCCTCGTATTTGTAGAAAATCTTCGCAGGTGTGCCCAGCGCTTTTTCGAGCGCATACGCACGGAACAGCGGCGCGGGACGCCACAGACGATACACATCGCGCACCGGTTCGGGAATATCGATCTCACGCTCCTGGGTGACCTCTTGCATGATCAGATCCATCGGGAACAGCGGTGCGAGATCATCGGGGCCAATGGGCTGGAGCGTGCCAGGATGAAGCACCGGCGGCAGCGGTTTGGGCAGATCAGCCTGAATGTTGTACCAGCGCTTGGGAATACGGTCCTCTGGCAAGAGGAATTTCACTTGATGCGACATCAGCGGTTCTCCATCGTTTTTTTGTTTATCTGTGTGCTTTGACGGACGCTCTGCCCGTGTCTCAACCAGCAGAAAAATGCGTGCCATTTTAGCAATGCGTCGACCTCTGCATCATGCGAGGCCTGAACCGAGAATTTACTTGGTGAACGCCCTTCTCGTCCATCCTCCGATCAGTCTCCCCACAGAAAAACAAAGCCCCCTGACGGGCAGGGGGCTGTATCAAGCCGCTGGCGAGCTTATTTGGCCTTCAGGCACTCGCTCATGAATTTCTTGCGCTCGTCGCCCTTCATGCCCGCAGCGTCCTTGTTACAGGTAACCATCTTGTTCTGCTGAGCGGTCTTCGGGGCTTCCGCAGGGGCCTCTGGCTTTTTGCTCAGGCACTCCTTCATGAAAGCCTTGCGCTCCTCACCCTTTTTGCCAGCGGCGTCCTTGTTACAGGTGGCCATCTTGTTCTGCTGCTCAGTCGCGGCAAATGCAGGGGGGATCGCAAACAGACCCAATAGGGTCAGTGCAGCAATGATTGGTTTCATGATGTCTCCAGGCAGGCCAGGAACGAAGTGAAAAGCGCGCGAGACCAGCCCGCCACCTTGGGGACACGCACGCTCTTGCCGAACACTTGAAAGGTTCTCACCCAACTATAGATCCAGATCCTGACACAAAGCTTAAGCGTGCTTCTTGTTAATCGTCAGACCCTGTCTCATGTCAGTCGTTTAACAAGCGATGCATGAGCCAGGCGGCCACCCGAAGCGCGACCTTGTCTTCGCCATACCGTCCGATCACCTGCAGGCCCACCGGCATGCCCGTCGCGCCTCGGCTAAAAGGCAGATGCACACAAGGCAGCCCCAGCAGCGTCCACACACGCCCGAATACTGGGTCTCCGGTCTGCTCCAGCGTCGCCGGCGCCTCACCGCGCGCACTGGGCGCCAGCACCACCTCATGCTCGCCGAACACCGCCGAGACCATGCCGCGCGCCGCATGCGCGAGCTGCTGCGCAGCGCGATACTGCTCGATCGATACCTGCAGCCCGGCAGTCAGCAACTCGCGCAAGCCGGGACTGAGCGAGTCCGCATGATGCATTCGCTCATGCGCCAGCGAGCGCGCCAGATCGAAGCTCATGATGTCCTTCTGCGCCTGCAGCAACCCGGCAAACGCCGCCGGCAGCACCAACTCGCGCACGGAGACACCCGCCTTGGCCAGACCTCGCGCTGCCTGCTCCATCGCGTGGCGGGTATCGTCATCAGCATACGGCCACTCATGGGTATGGCAAAGTGCCACCCGGGGCGTGGATGAGACCTCCAGCTTCATCAGGCCGTGGTCGCCAGTCACCGCTGCAGCGAACAGTGCCACGTCCGGCACCGAGCGCCCGAGGAATCCCAGTGTATCCAGCGAGTCGGACAAGGCTTTCACACCTGACCGGTTGACGATCCCGACACTGGGTTTGTAGCCAACGATGCCGCAGAATGCGGCAGGTCGGATGACCGACGCCGCCGTCTGCGAAGCAAAGGCCAGCGGCACCATCCGATCCGCAACGGCCGCTGCCGAGCCGCTTGATGAGCCTCCCGGGGTGTGTGTGAGCCGGTCAGGATTGCGCGTCTTGCCCGGCGTGAAGGTCGCAAACTCGGTCGTCACCGTCTTGCCCAGCATGATCGCACCCTGTTCACGGCTCAGCGCGGCCACAGCGGCATCGGCCACCGGACGGTGCGCGGCATAAATCGACGAACCATAAGTCGTCGGCATGTCATGCGTGTCGAACAAATCTTTCACGCCAATGGGCAAACCGTGCAACAGACCCTGAATCGGCAGATTGTCGAGTTGTTTTGCGCGCGCCAGCGCCTGATCGGCAGCCAGATATGTCCACGCCTGTACCTGCGGCTCGCGTAGTTCGATACGGTCGAGGCAGGATCGCACCAGCTCGGTGGCACTGATCTCCCGGCGCGCCAGCTGTCGCGCCAGATCCGAGGCGCTGCGCTCGTTCAGTAAAGCAGTCATGCGGTTTCCTCATGTCGTGCTGAACGCGCATCCATGTCGCGCGCGGCAGCAGTGTAACCACCCTCGTCCCCATCGACGAAGTGCAGATGCAGGTCGGGCGAGCGCACGACGCAGGTAAGTTCGGTTGATAGGTTGTGTGCAGCATGCCAGGCGTTTTTTTATACTTGCCAGTATAGATTGATGCGCGGCGCAGATGAAGACTTGTCGGCTTGAGAATCCGGATCGCTGACTGCAGTGGGGTGGCAGCCTAACCTATCCGAGATATAAAAAAGCCCAGGGTTGTGATGCCGCCGAAAATTAAAACAAAGAGCGCTGCCAGGATTAGGT
>JBEDGK010000107.1:0-6630 GCA_041174665.1 Pseudomonadota bacterium | reverse complement strand
GCAGAAAGCAACATCAAAGGCGGGCTCGCCGTAGCATGCGCACTCGGCGTCAAGAAACACCGGTCCGCTGGGACCCGCCAGCACATTTTTCGGGCTGATATCGCCGTGCACCAGCGCACGCTTGTTGTTTGCAGTATCGTCAATCAGCTGCTGCAGCATGGGCGCGCAATCGCCGTGCGCGCGAGCCACCGCGCCGAAGTAAGGATCCAACCTGAGCTGAAAAAAATTCTCATCATTCGCGAAGGTCTGTGCAAGCCCATCATCATTGGCGCTGGCGGCATGAATGGCCGCTAGCTGGATTGCCACCTCGACAGCGAAGGTCGGACGGGCGATGCCATCGCGCAGCTGCGACTTCCATACCGGATGCAGCGAAGGCTCAAGCCAGCTCATGGCGAACGAATGCGATTCGCGGTCTTCACCGAGAATTGCGGGTACCGAACCTGGCAGCCATCCACCAACCTGCCTTATCCAGTCGATCTCTGCATAGCTGCGCTCGAGCGGTGCGCTCCAGTGCGTTGCCACCCTCAGCTCGGGCAGCGCCTGCTTCACGCATAGCGAGCCGCGTCGGGTGTCCACGCGGGCAATCCGTGAGGACACGCCACCGGCGAGCGGGGTAATCGGGGGTAATTCATCGGCATCGATCAGGCGCATGCGCAAGAGCGCGTTCCTGACGATGGTCTCCTCGGTCTGCTGGGTCACGCCAGTCTTTCTCGCCAGCGAATTGCCGCCGGCTGTTTTTGTACGTGCCCCGTACTATAACTGACGCCGAATGATTCGATGCCGCTTCAGGTACGGGCCAGCGTCAGTAGCATGACGGTGACCAGTATCGTCGCTATCCACAACACAAGTGCACGCGCGGGCACACGAAGTCGTCCGGCAGAGGTGATGGCCGCTGCAGCACCCGCAGTCCTGATCTCAGGCCAAGGCTTGCGCCGACGTTCTCTTCCATTCCAAGGTCGTCGGGACTGTGCTTGGGCAGCCGTGACCGCCTCCCGCTGCATCTTGCACTCGGTGCGAGCTATCCATTCATCATGCTGACGGCGCCGCTGGGGATCGGACAACACCTCGTATGCAGCCGTGATCAGCTGGAAGGTCTGCGTCGAGCGCGCATCGCCACCATGACGGTCAGGATGGAATTTCTGGCTCAGAGTCTTGAAGGCGGCACGAATCACTTCTGGCGGCGCATTGCGCGATACTTTCAGATTGTCGTAGTGCGTATGGATGGGCTTCATGCGGGCCTCGATCTAGGTCTCGACAGGTTCTTGTTAAAGCTTGCCCACAGGCTATATCGATGACTGCGAGGCAGCTTGAGCGCAGTCAAACAAACATGATTGCAAGCATGCTTTCTTTCTCATTTTTTCTTCTGTGGAACACAGCAGCCTGACGACGAAGGCTGAAATCTCATAGCCGACCCCATGGCGAGCTCTTCCGCCAAACCAGCTCGTCCTGAGATCTGTGAATTTTTCCCAAGCGCGAATACACAATGCTGTGCGTTTAGAGGCATCAGGTGCTCCCGGGATTGATATACGAAGGCCCGGTGCACATAGGGAAAATCATGTGCTTCACGCAATCTCATTGCTGAACCAGACAACCTTGCTGACCTGCTCAGACTCGCAGGCTGTGCCTGGCGTTCCAGACAAACCAGTTCGCTCACGGGGTTCCTGGGTTGGTTTTGACGGTCAGCGGATGGGCAAAGCGACCAGCCTATCAACCTCTGTCAATCGGGAAAATTTTCTCGTGCACAGAAACTATTTCCATGGATCAGACATCACAGATGCAGTTGCAGTTGCAGTGCGGCAAGCACCTCATATTTTGTGACGCTCCTTTTGCCGCTGATTTTTTTCCAGACCATGCCCCCATCGCCCGCCATACTGCCTTTGACTGAGCTCGCACTTCATACAGCAGCTACCCAGCCTTTCTCCTCCCTGCTGCGCCGTGTCGCGCTACCCAGCCTGTTCGCCTGGTTCGGTATCGTCATGGGCTCATGGGCGGGTCGTATCCCGGCATTGCGCGAGGGAGTTCAAATATCGCACCACATGCTGTCACTCGTACTGCTATGCGGCGGCCTAGGTGCGGTAATGTCGTTTCCAGTATCCTCACGATTGATGGCGAGCTTCGGTGGACGTCACACGATGCTGATCTCGGGTGCAGTCTTGCTGATGGTGCTGCTGTGTATCGGCTTTGCACCCACGTTACCCCTGCTGATGTTGGCTGTGCTGATGCTAGGCATCTCCGCTAGTAGCTTTGATGTCGGTATGAATTCGGTAGCCGCGCATCATGAAAAAATGAATGGCAGCTCCGCCATGTCCCTCTTGCATGCGTACGCTTGTGCGGGTGGATTGGCGGGTGCTGCGATGGGCAGCGTGATGGCCGTTTTGGGCATCTCTCCGGCGCTGCATTTCTTGATGCTGACGCTGCCGTTGATCCTGCTGCTGACAATTGGTCATGCCTGCGTGGCTGCTAACGACAATGAAAAAATCGAAAAAAAATCTTTCGTGCTGCCGCGAGGCCCGCTTGCGCTACTGGGCGGGCTGGGATTTCTCGGTTCGGTCGTGGAAGGCTGCATCGCCAATTGGAGCGGTATTTTTCTTCGTGAACATTTTGGCGTATCGGCAGGATTTGCGCCTCTGTCGCTGACCGCATTCTCGACAATGATGCTGTTGTCCCGGCTGTTTGGCGATCGACTGAAGATAAAACACGGTGCCCGCCAGCTGATCTGTACCGGCGCGCTGGTCGCCGCAGCAGGACTTTTTTCCGCAGTGTTCGCGAACGAGGCTCATGTTGCAATCGCCGGTTTCGCGTTGGCCGGTCTCGGCTTGTCGCTAGTATTCCCCTTCGTGTTCAGCGCCGCCGGTCGCGACGGCCCGATCGCACTGGCAGGCGTTGCAACGATGACGTACGCTGGAACGCTGGTAGGACCACCCCTGCTGGGCAGCATCGCCCACGTGCTGGGCATGCAGGCGGCAATGGGAGGGGTGGCTGGTTTGGGTATTGTGATTGCGATGGTCGCAGGACAAACGCGGTTGCTGGACAGACGATGACCTTGTCGAGCAAATGTCTGGGAACCTTGAAATTTTTCGGGCTTTCAGAAAACTCAACGCTGCGGGAATAGTGCGCTGCGATCGATCTTGGCGAGCTCAGGTATACCCAGCAGAGCCTGCGTGATATCAATCTCTTTTTGCAGCAAGTTAATCGCGCGTTCCACACCGGGGCATCCGCCGCTGGCCAGACCATAGAGGCCGGCGCGTCCAACCAGACAGGCACTCGCGCCCAGCGCCAGCGCTTTAACGATGTCGCCGCCGCGGCGTATCCCGCCATCCATCAGTACCGTTGTCTTGCCGCCCAAAGCATCGGCAATCGCTGGCAAGGCAGCAATCGCCGAGGGTGAACCATCGAGCTGGCGTCCGCCGTGATTGGAAACGATCACGGCGTCGGCGCCGTGCTGCTGAGCGCGCACGGCATCGTCCGGGCGCAAAATACCTTTGATGGCCAGTTGACCTTGCCACTCGCTGCGTATCCAGTCGAGATCTTTCCATGTGACGGAGGGATCGAACTGTGAGGCCACATACTGCGCCAGCGTAGTCATCTTGCGTGGTGCCTGCCCCGATGAATCGAAATTACCCAAGGTGAAGCGCGGGCCGGTCGCTAGCCGCCACAACCAGCCAAGCTTGCTCGCATAGTCGAATACATTATCAAGCCCGATTCGCGGCGGCACCATGAAGCCATTGCGCACATCGCGCTCGCGCGGACCAGGAATAGGCAAGTCCACGGTCAGCACCAGAACGCGCGCGCCGGCCTCCCAAGCGCGTTGCATCAGCGTGCTGGAAAAACTGCGATCGCGCTGTATGTAAAGCTGGAACCAGAAATCACCGTTTGCCTGCGCCACCTGCTCGATACTGGCATTGGAATTCGTTGATTGGCAAAAGCCCACACCCAGCGCTTTACAAGCGCGTGCGATCTCCAAATCGCCATGCGGCCAAAAGATCCCGGCAAGCCCAGTGGGGCCAAGAATCATCGGTGAGCTGTATTTCTGCCCGAGTACCGTCACCGACTGTGAACGCTGTCCGACATCGACCATGAACCGCGGCGCAAAGCGGATGCGGGAAAAATCACTCTCATTATCGCGCAGCGTGCGCTCATCAAATGCGGCGCCGTCGACGAAACCGAACACTGATCTGGGCAGCTTTTTTCTGGCGATTAGGCGCAAGTCTGCGATGGTAACTGCCTCGCGGTAGTGCATTCCTCTGTCCCCCTGTTGTTGTTATTGATTATGGAAACTGGCGCCAAGTGTGTCCGATGCGTCCGGCATAGTGGCGCAGCGACATGATACCGGAGAAATCCTCAGCCCAGCTTTCCCGAACTCCGGACGGGCATCAGGACTCTAATGTGCGCGATTCAAGATCGGTCATTTGACGCTGATCGCTGATACGAGGCACCACAGGAGTCTTCATGGGAATGCAATGGGTAGTTATTGCGGATAAAAGTCGCGCAAGAATTTTCCAGACTGCTGGTGAGCTAGATGATTTGATCGAGATCGACGACCTGCTTAATCCTGAAGGCAGGCAGCGTGATACCGAACTCCGACATGATGCAAAAGGTCGTTTCTACGGCAAAGGTGAACGCGATCAGGCGCACACGGCTGAACCAAAGACCACGCAGGCGGCGCATAGCGCTGACCGCTTTTCGCGCGAAATAATGGCTTACATTGAAAACGCGAACCGTGAACACCGTTTCGGATCACTGGTGATGATAGCGCCACCCGAATTCCTGGGCTTGCTGCGCAGGCAGCTGGGCAAAGGCGTTGAACACAAACTGTACCGACAGCTGGCAACCGATATTACGGGCTTTCAAGAGCCACAGATACGAGCTTATCTAAAAAAACACTTATCTCATCACTTGCACTGAAAGAATTTCGCTTATTGCTTGCCAATCGAAATACTTGGCTCAACGGCCAAGTCAGCTTCGCGCAGCAGATACTGAGTGTTATTGATGGTTTCGTAAAAAGGCATAAGGCTATTTTTTGCGACCGCCCATGGACTTACCCGGACGGGTTCGGTCCGCAGATTGACATCAGCACCCGCCACGCCCGGCCATGACTGACTCAGCACTCCCCTCTTCGACGATGTCCCGGCGGACAGTGTCCCGCTCTGTGCACCGGAGAGCCGTTATTCAAGTCTTGCCCGCGGCGGTGCCAGCCGCCACGTCTCAGATCCCAGCCATGCGGACTCTCGCGCCATGCCGGCTGAACGTAGCTGTAACCCGCGCGCGCAACGACCCAACGACCCGGTACCCACACATAAGCCACGCCATTCCAGTCCCAGAAACCCTGTATCCAGAGGTGTCCCGGCCGGGCCAGCGGCATGGGTTCATGACGCAATACGGGGGGTGGTGGCATGCCGGAGGAAATCGTGACACTCCAGTCGAGAGCCGAGTGGGCCTGTAAAAAAGTCGACATCGCCAGCAGGTAGGCTCCACACAGTGCCGAGCCGGCGAGTCGCCAACTGAAGAACACGGTGGGTTGCCGGATCACGTTTCGCATATTGCCTCCCTTTCATCCGAGGCAATGTGCCTCGATGAAGACAATGTACGAATATCGGATTTATCGGTATTGAGGATTTACAAAAGTAAACACGCTCATGACTCAGCGCGCATAGCTTTTTTCTTTGAAGCAAATCCCGCAGTTACACCGGAGTTACAGCTCAATGAGTCCGTGGCGCACTGCGATCAGTGCCAGCTCAGCCTGATTCGCCACGCCTAGTTTCTGCTTGACGTTGTAGAGGTGGGTACCTACCGTGCGCGGAGAGATGTTCAGCATATCGGCGATCTGGTTCACCGAAGCACCCTTGGCGAGTTGGATGAACACGCCGAACTCACGCTCGGAGAGCACCTCGATGGGGCTTTTCTCGCCATTGAATTCTTCGAGCGCCATGCGCTGTGAAAGCTGACTGTCAATGTACATACGGCCCTCGGCTACCTGACGTATCGCATGCATCAGCTCGTCCGGTGCACTACGTTTGGACAGATAGCCAAGCGCGCCCGCCTTGAGCATGTAACGTACATAGCTCGGATCTTCATGGGACGACAACCCCAGCACGCGGGCCATCTTGTCGCGCGCAACGATACGGCGCGTGGCCTCTACACCCATCGTACCGCCAAGGGAGATGTCCATCACGATCACATCGGGCTTGGTCGAGGGTATCTGCTGATAAGCCGCTTCGGCCGATTCGGCTTCAGCCACCACGCGAATATCATCCGTTGCATCCAGCAGCATGCGAAAACCGTAGCGGACCACCGCATGATCGTCTACCAACATGACGTTGATCGTTTTTTTCATTCTTCGCTGTTTTCGCTGTTGTCTGTCTCGCGCGTTCGCAGGGGCAAGAGGACGCTGACTTCCAGGCCGCCTTCGGGCGAGGCCTCGAAGCGTATGCTGCCACCATGAGACTCTACTCGTTCCTGCATGCCGCGCACACCATAGCGCCCCTCTCTTCGCAGGGTATCCGCGCCACGGCCATTGTCAGACACGCACAGCCTCAGTTGCCCTGATTCGGCCGCGATCGTCACCTGAGCGCGGCTCGCCTCTGCATGACGGATCACATTGGTGACGGCTTCCTGCACTATACGGTAAGC
>JBEDGK010000106.1:0-2704 GCA_041174665.1 Pseudomonadota bacterium | reverse complement strand
GTTCTGTGCCACGCCAGAAGTTGCTGAACCGTCGCCGCTTTCGGCAAACTCCGGCGTAAAGCGGAAACCGTACTTACCGTGGACCGTGCCCTCGAAAGTGGGGCGAATGCGTCGGGCGAGAAAGCCGTCATAGACGGATGATGCGGGTCCCGAACCATCGAACTGACGGTAATCGAAGTGCGCAAGACCTCTCAATTTGTATTCGAAATTGCCGTCAGCCGATTTGATGCCAAAGCCTTTGTCACTGGCGGAAACTACCGGGACACTTTTCTGACGAGCGGCCGCCTCCTCGGCCGCGATTTCCTGCTTGCGGTCCAGAACACGGATGCGTTGATCCAGCTCTTCGATCAACGCCTTCAAACGATTAATCTCTTGTTGGTCATTGGCCTGGGCAGGCAGAACCGACATCAGGCTGCTGGCGATCAGCAGGCGTAACAGGGGCCTGCCCGGCTTGTGATAAGCGGGTTTCATGGTTTTCCTTTCTTGGTATTTTTGTGGCGCCGGGCATGCGCCCGGGCCGGAGGACATCAAAAAAACAGAGGATGAGTCAGAGCGGAAAACAGAACAGCATGATTACTTGCGCTGGTAAATCTGGTCAAACACGCCACCATCCGCAAAATGCGTGCGCTGCGCCTTGGTCCAGCCGCCAGCGATGTCATCAATGGTGAGCAGTTTTACCTTTGGAAACTGCGCGGCATACTTTTTGGCGACTTTTTCATTGGTCGGTCGGTAATAGTTCTGCGCCGCGATCTCTTGACCCTCCTCCGTATACAGATACTGGAGATAAGCCTCCGCCTGCTTGCGCGTACCGCGGCGGTCAACCACCTTGTCAACCACTGCTACCGGTGGCTCTGCCAGCACACTCACCGAGGGAACCACGATCTCGACCTTCTCAGGCCCCAGTTCCTTGATCGCCAGCAGCGCCTCGTTCTCCCAGGTCAGCAATACATCGCCGATGCCTCGTTCGATGAACGTCGTCGTGGAACCGCGTGCGCCCGAGTCGAGCACGGGTACGTTCTTGTACATCTTGGACAAGAACTCTTGCGCCGATTTCTCATTACCGCCCGGCTGTTTGATCGCATAACCCCATGCCGCCAGGTGATTCCAGCGGGCGCCGCCGGAAGTTTTAGGATTGGGCGTGATGACCGACAGGCCTGGCCGGACGAGGTCGCCCCAGTCTTTGATACCTTTGGGGTTACCTTTTCGCACCAGAAAAACAATGGTCGAGCTATAGGGGGTACTACTGTGCGGGAGACGCTTCTGCCAGTCTTTCGCGATCAATCCACGCTGTGCGACCTCGTCAATGTCGTAGGCGAGCGCCAGCGTGACCACGTCAGCCTGCAAACCATCGATCACTGCGCGAGCCTGCTTACCCGAGCCACCGTGAGACTGCTTGATCTTCAGATCTTCACCGGATTTGGACTTCCAGTGAGCAGCAAACGCCTTGTTGAAATCCTGATAGAGTTCACGCGTGGGATCGTAAGAGACGTTCAGCAAAGAGAATTCAGCCGACATCGCCGATACACTGAATGCCAGGCCAAGTACGGCAACGGAAATCAATTTTTTTATCATGACAGACTCCTTGAAAATTGTTTAATGGTCGAAGCTTAAAACGTCGATATTGTCTTGTGAACGAATAAATTCACACTTTCTTATGCGAATAAATCATGATGATCAAGGCAGGTCAGCTACCAAGGAAAGGGCCGAAAGCGCTGAGAGCTCGGCGAGGAACGCGAGACATCTGCCCCGTCTTGTGCCCCTCTTAGCGGGGAAAATACCTCTCTCTGTGAGCACAATCCGTACCGCAATTCTCCTGCTGGCATGTATAGGGGCGAGTGCAGCGTAAGCAGAGTGGACCAGTTATTTTCAGGACGATGCGATGGAGGACTTCCTGGATGAGTCGACCCGACTGGAAAAACCGCGCCCGCGACTCCGTGTACTACGTCGATTTCACCAGCCAACCGCACAGGGTGACAAGTCGGTAAAACTGCTGTACGAGGCGGATTGCCCAAGCCGAAAATTGCGCACGATGTCAGGCACCTACAACAAAGGGCCCATGGGCGATGGCGAAGCCTCAGGAATGATCAACTCGTCAGGCTGGCTTTCCGCTGATAGCCGACCGGCACTAAAAGCGCTGCTCGCCAAAATCTGCCGTGAGCACAGTGTCGCAGAACCAGTGATGGGACAGCGGATCAGCCCTTCCGGCGAGGCCGACTGAGCAAATCTCACCTGCTCTATTTCTGCAGCCACTGTAGCATCCCCGTGCGACAGCCTTAGATGGTGCAACAAGAACGCACCAACTATCGCCCCCGCCACATCGCACCAACAATCATCAGAGTAAGCTCGACGGGATCACCACATCTGCCGCAGGCACCGCGCTGATGAAAGCATTAAAAAATCTAATTTCGACGCAGCACGATCCCGGGAAAACGCGAGTCGAGCAAACGAGCTGTAACGAGCTGATGCTCGACATCGATTTTTTTGACCTGAATGGAAAATGGAATCCGAGAGTCGTTCTTTTTTCAGCGGCAAGCGATCCACAACGTGCCCGTAGCGGCTTAACCAAGATATTCGCAGGCTTGATGAAGTTTCAGGCCCGCCGCTGGGCAGAAAACTACTTTCTAGGGGCGCTAGCAACTGAAGAAGGACCGGGGCCGAACAGGCAGGCGATCGAGAAATTCTTAGAAAACGTCAAACGAAAAGG
>JBEDGK010000105.1:0-2869 GCA_041174665.1 Pseudomonadota bacterium | reverse complement strand
GTCTTCAACTGCTCCGCGCCCGACACGGGCAACATGGAGACCATCGAGCGTTACGGCTCTGAAGAGCACAAAGAGCAATGGCTCAAGCCCCTGCTGCGCGGCGAGATCCGTTCCGCCTTTGCGATGACCGAGCCGGAGGTCGCCTCGTCAGACGCGACCAACATCAGCACCCGGATCGAGCGCGTCGGCAATGAATATGTGATCAATGGCCGCAAATGGTGGACGTCGGGCGCCGGCGATCCGCGATGCAAGATCTATATCTTGATGGGCAAGACTGACCCGAACGCACCACGTCATGCGCAACAGTCGATGATTCTGGTGCCCGCTGATACCAAGGGCGTGACGGTCGTGCGTCCCCTCTCCGTATTCGGCTATGACGATGCACCGCACGGTCATTGTGAAGTCACCTTCGACAATGTGCGCGTGCCAGCGTCCAATATGCTGCTGGGTGAAGGCCGCGGCTTCGAGATCGCACAAGGCCGTCTCGGCCCGGGCCGCATCCATCACTGCATGCGCGCCATTGGCACCGCAGAGCGCGCGCTGGAGCTGATGTGCAAGCGTATCGACTCCCGCGTCGCGTTCGGCAAGAAAGTGTCCGAGCAAGGCGTCTGGCGCGAGCGCATCGCCGAGTCGCGCATCATGATCGACAGCGCCCGTCTGCTGGTGCTGAAAGCCGCGTACATGATGGATACCGTCGGTAACAAGGGCGCCAAGACCGAGATCGCCATGATCAAGGTACTGGCACCGGTGATGGCGCAGCAGGTCATCGACTGGTCGATCCAGGCGCATGGCGGCGGCGGCGTGTCTGACGATTTCGCAGTCGCCCAGCTGTGGGCACACAACCGCACGCTGCGCATCGCCGACGGCCCGGATGAGGTGCACCGTAACGCGATCGCCAAGCTCGAGCTCGCCAAGTATGCGAGCCTGAGTGAATCGCCGGATCTGCCGATCACCCGTTCCTGATCAGACTGCTGTCATTTAGTTATTGCTGATATCCTGTCAGCAAACAAAGCGCCGGGCGTGTAGACTTCCCGGCGCTTTTTCATTTCGGAGAACCGATCATGATCGACGTTTATTCGATGGCCACGCCAAACGGGCACAAGGTCCACATCATGCTGGAGGAATGCGGCCTGCCCTACCGCGCGCACAACATCGATATCGGCAAGGGCGACCAGTTCACACCCGAATTTCTGGCGATCTCGCCGAACAACAAGATCCCGGCCATTGTCGATCCTGACGGCCCGGATGGTCAGCCGATGTCGATGTTCGAGTCGGGCGCCATATTGGTTTATCTGGCGAGCAAAGTGAATAAATTCCTTGGCCAGACCGACCGCGAGAAATTCACCGTGCTCCAGTGGCTGATGTTCCAGATGGGTGGTCTGGGGCCCATGCTCGGGCAGGCGCATCACTTCCGCATTTACGCGCCTGAGCAGATCGAATACGCGGTGAATCGCTACACCAATGAAGCCAAGCGCCTGTATGGCGTGATGGACAAGCAATTGTCCAAACATCGCTATATCGCCGGTGATGAATACACGATTGCTGATATCGCTTGCTTCCCGTGGACACGCTCATGGAAGAACCAGGGTATCGATTGGGAAGACTTCCCGCATGCCAAGCGCTGGCATGATGAGATCGCTGCTCGCCCTGCGGTGCAGCGCGGTGTGCAGGTGCTGGCAGACCTGCGCAAGCCACTACTGGATGAGAAATCGAAAGAGATGTTGTTCGGGACGACACAGTATCAGAAGCGATAGGCGCCCGGAAAAATCCTTAGGCGCGTCGCCTCAGCATATCGGCGATGATGAAGTACTGAATCGTTTCAGGACATCGGAACCCTCTTGCCAGTATCGCGGGCGTCTACCAGGCCAGTGCTGGTAAGACAGGTTCTCAAAAATACATCCTCAACACCGACTCTGCCACACACGCCGGCTTGTCCTGCCCCTCGCATTCCAGCGTCATCTGCCAGACGCTTTGCATGCAGCCCTCGAGCTGCTCGACTTCCAGCAATTTGAAGCGCCCGCGCAACCGGCTGCCAACGCGCACCGGTGACGGAAAGCGCACCTTGTTCAAGCCATAGTTAATGCTCATCTTCCCCTTCGGGAGCACGATCACTGATTCAAACAGCTTAGGGATCAGTGACAGTGTCAGATAACCGTGCGCAATCGTGGTGCCGAACGGTGATTCTCGCTTTGCACGCTCAACATCGACATGAATCCACTGCGGATCGTCAGTCGCTTCGGCGAACTGATTAACACGCGACTGCTCGATGTTCATCCAGTCCGAGACCGCAACTTGCTGGCCGACTTCGGCTTGCAGATCGGCGACGGTTTCAAATGTTCTGACAGTCATTATTCTTCTTTCTGAAAAATCAGGCTGCGTGCACAAAACCCGGTTGCACGACGAAACGTGCCAGGTGATGGTCAGTATCTCCCAGCGTCAGTTCGATCGCTGACAGGCGTTTGAAGTAGTGAGCAGCAGGCATCTCATTGGTCACGCCCATACCGCCATGCAGCTGCACCGCCTGCTGACCGACGAACGTCATCGCTTCGCCAACACGCGCCTTGGTAGCAGAGACGATACGACGGCGCTCGGCCACGTCAGGGGAAGACACTTTCACTGCGGCCAGCATGGTCATTGAGCGTGCCTGTTCGAGCTGCATGAACATGTCGGCCATGCGATGCTGCAAGACTTGGAATTTACCGATAGGTACACCGAACTGCTGGCGGGTGCGAATATACTCCAGAGTGGCTGCCTGCAGCGCTTCCATCGCACCCAGTGCCTCGGCGCACAACAGCACTGCGCCGTGATCGGCGGCGGCATCCAGTAAGTCCCATCCCTTGCCTTCAGCGCCCAGCAACGCGCTGGCAGG
>JBEDGK010000104.1:0-3137 GCA_041174665.1 Pseudomonadota bacterium | reverse complement strand
TCATTGAACCGCCGCCCTCGGCCAAACGCACAATCTCGTGGGCCAGCGCCTCAGCACCCGCGCCACCCTTGGCCCAGTGCTCGGCAAGCACCACATTCACACCCAGTGCCTTCATGCGATCGGTGACCAGCTTGATCTCGGCATCGGTATCAGCGTTGAAGCGGTTGATCGATACCACGCAAGGCAATCCATAATTCTTGGTGACATTGGCGACATGGCGCTCAAGATTCACGAGGCCCTTCTCCAGTGCCACGAGGTCTTCGGCATTGAGCTCTTTCACGTCCTTGCCGCCGTGGTACTTCAATGCACGGATCGTGGCGACGAGCGCGCAGGCCGAGGGCTTGAGTCCTGTCTTGCGACATTTGATATCGATGAATTTTTCCGCGCCGAGATCAGCACCGAAGCCCGCCTCGGTCACCACGTACTCGCCAAGCTTCAGGGCGCTTTGTGTGGCGATCACGGAGTTACATCCATGCGCGATGTTGGCGAACGGACCGCCGTGAACGAATGCAGGGTTGTTTTCCAGCGTCTGCACAAGATTGGGTTTGAGCGCCTCTTTCAGCAGCACGGTCATTGCGCCATGTGCATTCAGATCGCGCGCGTGCACGGGCTTCTGATCGCGGGTGTAGCCGATCACGATATCGCCGAGGCGTTTCTTCAGATCTTTGACCGAGGTCGCGAGGCAGAAGATCGCCATGACCTCGGAAGCAACGACGATGTCGAAACCATCTTCGCGCACATAGCCATTCGGCGTTCCACCGA
This sequence comes from Pseudomonadota bacterium, assembly GCA_041174665.1. Lineage (GTDB taxonomy): Bacteria > Pseudomonadota > Gammaproteobacteria > Burkholderiales > Burkholderiaceae_D > Pernthalerella. The sequence goes on along the minus strand of JBEDGK010000104.1, from coordinate 2,375 downwards.
TACCCACCACGATGCTGCGCAGTGCGCGGTCATTCATGTCGACCACGCGCTTCCAGGTGATGCGGCGCGGATCAATGTCCAGTGCATTGCCATGATTGATATGGTTATCGATCATCGCGGCGAGCAGATTGTTCGCCAGCGCAATCGCAGAGAAGTCACCCGTGAAATGCAAATTGATGTCTTCCATCGGCACAATCTGTGCATAGCCACCGCCGGCGGCACCACCCTTGACGCCAAACACCGGGCCCAGCGACGGTTCGCGCAGGCAGATCACGGTTTTCTTGCCGATGCGGTTTAACGCATCACCCAGACCCACTGTGGTGGTGGTCTTGCCCTCACCGGCCGGCGTGGGGCTGATTGCGGTGACGAGGATCAGCTTGCCATCCGGCTTACCCTTGAGCGAGTCGACATAATCGAGCGAAACTTTCGCCTTGTAATGGCCATAGGGTTCGAGATGCTCATCCGCGATACCGAGCGTATGCGCCACCTCGGTGATGCGCTTCATCTTCGCCTGTTGTGCGATTTCGATATCGCTGGACATGGGGTCTCCTCGGGGTGATTTTCGGAAGCGAAGATTGTAAGGGAAGATGCGCGCAGCCTGCTTCAACAGCAGCAGTGGCCGCCTCAGAATGCAGCGCTGGCGTGGACAATTGCCGATCGGTCAACTACAAGCACGACATATCAGACGCTAAAAAACTCGCGTATCGCGGCCACTGCCTGACGGATGCCCTCTGCGTCCACATCGAGGTGCGTGACCATCCTGAGTCGGTACAGTCCAATCACCATCACACCGCGCGACTTGAGATGATCAACCAGTGCCTGGGCACGCTCTCGTGCCTCATCTTGCAAGTCAATGAACAGAATATTGGTCTGCGGGGCTTCGATGGCGAGCCCGGGAATATCCTTGATCTGTGCGTATAGCTCGCGCATCAGCGCATGATCATCTGCCAGACGATCAATGTGATGATCCAGCGCGTACGACGCAGCAGAGGCCAGCAAGCCGGCCTGACGCATGCCACCACCCGCCATCTTGCGCAAGCGGCGAGCGCGATAGATCAATTCTCTGGAACCGCACAAGGCTGAACCAACGGGTGCACCGAGTCCTTTGCTGAAGCATACCGACACACTGTCAAAGCACTGCGCGATGCGTCGTGCCTCATCACGTGGCTTGGTTTTCTGCGCTTCGGCCTGCGCTACAGCAGCGTTGAACAGCCGCGCACCATCGAGATGCGTCGCCAGCCCGCGCGTACGAGCGACATCGGTCGCCTGCTGCAAATAGTTGATGGGCATGCGCTTGCCACCGAGCGTGTTCTCCAGTGTCAGCAAGCGCGAGCGTGCGAAATGCGGATCGTCGATCTTGATGGCGGCCTCGATATCTTTCAGCGCCAATGTGCCATCGGGCTGATGTGCAATCGGCTGCGGCTGCACACTGCCCAGCACCGCTGCCCCGCCCGCTTCCCACAAATACGTATGGGCATTGTGCCCGACGAGGTATTCATCGCCGCGCTGGCAATGCGAGAGAATTCCGCACAAGTTACTCTGCGTGCCGGTGGGCATGAATAGTGCCGCTTCGAAGCCCAGCATGTCGGCGATCTTCTCCTGCAAGGCATTCACGCTAGGATCGTCGCCGAAGACATCGTCACCCAGCGGCGCACTCATCATCGCAGCGCGCATGCCCGCGGTGGGACGTGTGGTGGTATCACTGCGCAAATCAACGATCTTGTTCATGGCTTTTACTCACGTTTTGAGCGCGGTTTATTTCAGATAAGGCTTGACCCAGCCCAGGTTGTCAGAAGTGCCGGCGCGCGGATTGTACTCACAGCCAACATGACCGGTATATCCCAGCTCGTCGAGCACACCAAACAGATAGGGGAAATTCACTTCGCCGATATCTGGCTCGTTACGCTTAGGCACACCGGCAACCTGTACATGACCGACATTCGCGAAATGCTTGCGCAGCCGCATCTCGATATCGCCCTCCATAATCTGCACATGGTAAAAATCCATTTGCACTTTCAGGTTGGGCTCGCCCAATTCATCAGCAATGTCATGGGCGTCCTGCTGGAAATTCAAAAAATACCCCGGGATGTCGCGCGTATTGATCGGCTCGATCAGCGTGGTGATGCCATGCGCCGCACAAGCCTGTGCAGCGCGCTTCACATTGGCCAGATAGGTTTTGCGCATCGCCAACCGATCGGCATCACTGATATGAACGCGCTGCTGCGCATCAAGCGGCATGCGCCCTGCCATGACGTGCAGGCGCTTACAGCCGGTGGCTTCAGCGTAGGCAAGTGCCTTCTCCAGTCCCTGAGCGAATTCATGCTCGCGCCCTGGTATCGCGGCAATGCCGCGCTCGCCTTTGTCCCAGTCACCAG
>JBEDGK010000103.1:0-3809 GCA_041174665.1 Pseudomonadota bacterium | reverse complement strand
AGCGGGCGCATCAGCTCGTAGCCTTCCAGTCCGGACAAGTCGAACAGGTGGGTGCGGCTTATCTTTTCTGCATCCAATCGATCCAGCTTGAACATCTCTGGCTTCAATGGCTGCCCTGGATTGAGGTTGCTGGTGGCGATCACCACCTGCCGGCTTTCCGCCAGATCGGCAGTCTGCAAGACCTGTCCGGCCGGAACCGGCCTCGCCATGCGCATGCCTGGCGAGAGCTCATTGGCGACCCACAGCGGCGTACCGCCCGAGCCCGGCGGCAGGTCGACGCGTTCAATGGCCGATTCGGTCAGCAAATCGCCCGCTTTGAGGTTGACTCGGGCGCGCAGCGCGCGCTGGTTTTTTTCGAGGTCCTGCGCCAGCACAGCTTGGCCTTTGCTCAGCGCTTTTCTCAACTGCTTGCCGGTGACCGAGGCGCGGTCGTCAAAGCCGCCCGGGGGAATGGCCGCCGCTGCTTTTGTATCGAGATCGGATTCGGTCAGTACGTGGCCGGGCGGCAGGTCACGCCGAGTGATCACGATGTTTGGTGTGGCTTGCTGACTGAAGCCCACCTTTACAAACATTTGCCAGTTCGGCTTGCTGCAGCGAACCCGGACATTTTCGCGATTAACAAAAGGATAATCAAAGCTGAAGCTGCCCGCGCAGGGCTGCACCTGCACTCGGGGATCGAGCGCTGCCATCTTCACTTGATCAGGCTGCGCGCCATTTTGCGCCGCGACCCATTGGGCAAGCGCAGTTTCCATGGCCTGCTGCGGCGCGTTAGCCAGTGCGTGCGACGACAGCGCGAGCATCAGGCTCACCAGCCAGGCACGCATCAGGACCCTCATCAAGTATCTGCTTTGCATCGGCGCGAAGTCATTTACGTTGTCAAATTATTGATTGGTACAGGCCTTGCTACATCAGTCTTTGTCGCAGGCCTTGCTGTTGAACTTCCGACAGGCAGGGCAAGTACAGCAAGAATGGTTCCAGCCCGACATAGGCCACAGACTATGGAAATCCGTACAAAAGTGAATGATCAGGCAGCCATTGCTGCCAATGAGCGCTCGGCGCGGTCCCGGAACCGGGAGGCGGTGCCGGCGACGTCTTTCCGTCAGGTTGTTCAAGAAGCGAACAATGATGTCGTGCGCGTGCAGCGCGGCGACACCCTGGTGAGCCTTACTCGCCAGTATCTGGGAGATTCAGCCACACAGCTGAACAATAGCCAGATCTACGATCTCGCGAAAAACATCGCCCGAGAGAATGGCATACACAATCCGGACCGCATCATGCCCGGACAGCAGATCAACATGGCACCCATGTCGACGCTGGCTGCGCTCAAGCTGAGGCAGGGTGGTGTGGAAGGTGTGCACATGTCCGAGGACAGCACGCCGACCGCCGCACCAATTCTGGAGAAGACCCTGACGCGCGCGGTATCCAAAGGTTATGTATCGCCCCAAGAACAGCGCGCCGTGCGCGATAAGATATTGCAGCTGGCCTCTCGCCACGGTTTCTCACCCGACGATTTCGCGCGAACCACGCTGATGGAGTCCGATGGCCTCAATCCCCGCGCATCGAACGGCAGCTGCCACGGCATCATTCAGTTTTGCTCCGGTGGCAATCGCGGCGCGGCGAGCGCGGGCTACGCAAAAAATCCGAAAGACATCTTGTCTTTGTCGGTGCTGCAGCAACTGGATCTTGTCGATCGCTACTTCGCCGATACCCGTCTCAAGGACTTTGGCCCTGCATCGCTCGATAATCTGTATCTGACCGTACTGACGCCCAATGCCCGCAATGAAACCCGTCCCAATGTGCCGCTGAATATTGCGGGCAGGCAGGCCTCTTATTTATATGAGGGGCGTGATCCGTCGGGTGTCATCACCCGCAACTCGATCGTGAACGGACTCAAACTCAATGCGCGCGATCGACTGAGCGATGTCACCGTTGCACGTGTCGAGCGTGAGGTGATGTAAGCACATCAGCGCTTCATAGCCCTGGGACCCTGGTAGGCGGCAAAGCATTGCCGCTCGATGCCTGGCATCGCGAGTGTCACATGTGAAGCGGCAAATTCTTGCCGCTGTTCTTCCTGAATTCTCACGTTTTTCCGCCAAAAAATATGCTGGCACGGCCTTTGCAATGGTCGGATCGACAGCTGGAAACTTAAGTGCACTGTCGGCATTCCGGCGTCCGCACTATGGCACAAGGAGCACGTGATGGATTTACTCAATTCGGCATTAGGCATACACGACAAGGCGCTGCGAGTACGCAACCAGCGCATGGAACTGCTCGCCCGGAACATTGCCAACGAGGACACGCCGCACTTCAAGGCGCGTGAACTCGATTTCAAGAAAGTCATGGCCAAGTTCGAGCCACAGGAAATGATCGCCTCGACGCACACCACGCATTTCGACTACGGCGATGACAAGACCGATGACGATGGGCTGCGCTACCGCGTGCCATTCAATGCATCAATGGATGGCAACACCGTCGAGATCACCGTCGAGCAAGCCAAATACGGTAAAGCCGCTGCAGATTATCAGGCGACGCTGACCTTCATCGAGAACCGCGTCAACAGCATACGCAAAGCATTGAGAGGGGATTAAAGCATCATGCCCATGTCTATCGATAACATTTTCGGGATAGGCGGTACGGCGCTGCATGCGCAGATCGTCCGTCTGAATACCACCGCATCCAATCTTGCGAATGCCGGCACGACGGCCGCCACCGAGCAGGAAGCGTATCGCGGTAAGCGCACCATCTTCAAGGCGCTGATGGATGAAGAAATGATCCATGCCGGTGCGCCGTATGTGGGTGGTGTGAAGGTCGACAAGATCGTCGACGATACCAAGCCCGTGCCACGTGTCTATGACCCGAATAATCCACTGGCTGATGCCGAAGGCTTCGTCTTCCAATCGAATGTGAATGAAGTCACCGAGATGGTCGACATGATGGCAGCTTCCCGCTCGTACCAGAACAACGTTGAAGTCGTGAACACCGCGCGCGAGCTGATGATGCGCTCGCTTGACATCATCAAGGCATAAGGATCACTGAGATGGCATCCAATCTGACCGGCGCAGCAGCGACGACCTCGACTTACACACTGCCCTCGAGCATCAAGACCACCAACCAAGCCAAGAAGGAAGAGGAGCAAAAAGTCCTCAATGGTGATGGTGGTGCGATGGGGCAGACGGCGTTTCTGACCTTGTTCACCACGCAGCTGCAGAATCAGAACCCGCTTGATCCGATGGAGAACGAAGCCTTCGTCGCACAGCTTGCACAGTTCTCGCAGCTGGAAGCGACGACCAAGATGTCGGACAACCTGCAGAACCTCGTCGCCTCCATGTCGAATGAGCGCATGAGCTCGATGTCCGGTTTGTTAGGAAAGAAGATAGCCATCAGTGATGGCAAAGCCTTGCTGTCCGGTGGTCAGCCCGTCGAGGGCGCAGTGACGCTGGCCAATGATGTCGACTCGATCACACTGAAAGTCTTCTCATCCTCGGGTCAACTGGTACGCACAGGCGAGGTGGGTGCGCAGAAGAAGGGCGATTTCCTGTTCAGCTGGGATGGCAAGGATGACCAGGGCAACCCGCTCGGCGATGGCGTCTACCGCATGGAGGCCAGCGCGACGCGCTTTGGCAAATCCAGCAAGGCGCCCGTATCGACCATGGCCATGGTCAAGTCGGTTACCACGGATGCGGCCACCGGCGATCTGCAAGTCGAGCTGGAAGACGGCTCGAAGGTCAGCATGACACAGATTAAACGCGTAGGTTTTTAACGATCCGCTAATTACAGACAGTTCACCAGGATTCAGGAGAAACATCCAT
>JBEDGK010000102.1:0-4363 GCA_041174665.1 Pseudomonadota bacterium | reverse complement strand
CGCTATGAGCTGGGACTGATCAAGGACAACGAAGTCTTTGTGCAGATTCTGGAGAGCGACAGTAAGAAAGTGTCGGCTGAGGCGGCTTCCAAAGCTGCCGGGCGGTAATTTTTCTCTGGGTTCGCAACGCGACGAGTCAAAGTCTCCTGACTTTTGTCGACATGACGAGGCCACCGTGACGCGTGCTGCAACACCGGCGTCCAAAGCAATGGTCGGAAAATTCCTTAATGCTGTCGGCTGCTGGGTAGCTGGACCGCCTCCGAAATCGCATCAGAAGTGAACAACTGAGCGCAATCCACCGCGTCGAAACCGTACTGCTGGCCGCAGAAGTCACAATCGATCTCCAGTTCGCCCAGATCGGCGATGGCCGAATCGACTTCTTCCTTGCCCAGCAGTTTGAGCATGTTGCCGACTTTTTCGCGCGAGCAGCTGCAATGAAAGCTCGGATGGCGAGGCTCGAACACGCGCACCGACTCTTCCCAATACAGCTTTTCCAGCAAGACCATGATGTCGGTGCTTAGTAATTCGTTGCGGCTTACAGTCGCGGCCAGTGTGACGCTACGATCCCAGGCATCATCGTCTGCATTCACCTCTGAAGGCGCTAAGCCACCTTCATCAGGCAGTTTTTGCAGGAGCAAGCCACGCGCGATATGTTCATCTGCTGCCAGCCAGAGCCGGGTGTCGAGCTGTTCCGAGCGCATCATGTAGTTTTCAATGACAGTCGCGACTGAGTCACCGTCCAACGAGATGATGCCCTGATACGCCTGCTGGCCGGGCAACTTGTCTGCTGGATCCAGCGTGATCGCAAAGCGACCCTCACCGTGCCGATTGACCAGTTGCTGAAGACTCGCGTCATCGGCAACCTGTACATCCTCTTGCAGCTTGGCAGTCCCTCTGAGTCTCAGCGATGCATCACATTCCACGACCAGTAACTGCACGGGACCGTCGCCATGAATCTGCAAGATGATGGAGCCGTTAAACTTCAGGTTGGCCGACAGTAGCGCAGCAGCTGCGATCATTTCGCCCAGTACCGTGCTGACGGCCGGCGGGTAACTGCGCAGCGCTTGCACCTGACGCCAGGCATCGGCGATCTCGACCAGCTCGCCGCGCACGGGCGAGCGTTCCAGCATGAATCTTTGCAGGGTATCCAACTCAATCTATCCGTTTCAGGTACTTCTTGAAATGCGCGCCGCGCTCGGCGTAGGTCTGCGCGCTGCGACGCAAGCCCTCCAGTTGTTCATCGCTGAGCGATCGCGCGACCTTTGCCGGTGAGCCTATGATCAGCGAATTGTCGGGAAATTCTTTACCCTCGGTGATGAGTGCGCCCGCACCGATCAGGCAGTTCTTGCCTATCTTGGCGCCGTTGAGCACCACCGCCTGAATCCCGATCAGGCAGCCATCGCCTATCGTGCAACCGTGCAGCATGGCCTGATGTCCGACGGTCACGCCTTTGCCTAACGTCAGCGGATAGCCTTTGTCCGTGTGCAGCACGCTGCCTTCCTGGATATTGCTTTGGTCACCGATGTCGATCAGCTCATTGTCGCCGCGGATTGTCGCGCCGAACCAGATGCTGACGCTCTCGCCGAGTCTGACTTTGCCGATCAGCGTGGCGGAGTCGGCGATGTACGCGGTCGGATGAATCTGGGGAATGTGCTCGTCAAGCTGATAGATGGCCATGGGAATTGATTACAATGCGCGCTTTGCAATTGCCACATTTTAACCGCCCTTCGATGAAGCTTACCGAGGCAGACATTCCGGAAGGTGCCGAACTGCGCTGCCAAGCGCTCGCGCTGCTGGTCGAGCGCGATTCACTGCGCAAGGCAGAGCGAACCCGTGCACTGCGTCAGGCATGGCAACAAGGGCGCGTGGTGCTTCGTGCGGAGGCCTCGATCGCTGGCGCCGCGATTACCATGGCGGACATTCCTGGGCGTCCGCGAAAGCCCGAGCTGGTACCGCCGCGCGAAGTCAGGCAGCGCTCGATGGCAAGTACCGAGGGCAGGGCGGCACTGATTCATGCGCTTGCTCACATAGAGTTCAATGCAATCAATCTCGCACTGGATGCGATCTGGCGCTATGCCGGTATGCCTCCAGAGTTTTATATCGATTGGCTCAAGGTCGCCGATGAAGAGTCCCTGCATTTCATGCTGCTGTCCGCGCATCTGCAATCGCTGGGCTTTGCCTATGGTGACTTCAATGCGCATAACAGTCTGTGGGAGATGGCAGAAAAAACCGCCGACGATGTTCTGGCGCGCATGGCCTTGGTACCACGCACCTTGGAGGCACGTGGCCTCGATGCGACCCCCGGTGTGCGCAACAAGCTGGCGCAGGTTGGCGACCTGAAGGCTGCCGAGATACTCGACATTATTTTGCGCGACGAGATCGGGCATGTGGACATCGGTAATCGCTGGTATCGGTGGTTGTGCGATCGGCAGGGCATTGAGTCCTTGTCAACCTATCGGGAATTGGCGCGACGCTACAAGGCGCCCTCACTCAAGGGCCCGTTCAATCGTGAGGCGCGCCGCGCCGCAGGTTTTACCGAGCTGGAATTGATGGATTTGGATCAGGGCGATTTGCCTCATCAGCAAACAACCCAGACAGACTTTGGATAAAAAGTCACTCCGCATAGTACATTTTCTGTGTGCCCGGCTCACAAGAATCGGTATACATTGAACAAGGCATATACCCCTGCTGGCCGTCATCAGCACGGCTCAGCACGGTGCGAAAAATCAGTCCACTAATCCGGGAAGATGAACAGATGAAGGGCGTCATTCCACAAGGCATTCCTCACGGTGTGACTAGTTTGCCAGCAGCTGAGATCACGGGACGACAGCGTTCGAACGCAAAGGGAAAGACCGATTACCTGTCCAAACAACTAGGGCGACAGCGCGCATCGGCGGCGACGCATATTCAGCAAGCCAGTTCGTCGATCATATTAGGCAGCAACTCCGGAGGGCTTCGGAGCATCAAATCTCAATTGCCACTTGCGTCGCCCGAAGTTGCAAGAAATCCGCTAGCCCGGCCAGGAAGACTTGGGGGGCTCCCAGTTCCTCAGAAATTCATCGGACCATTGGCTGAGCCGCAGTATGCTATGCCTATAACTCCCGTTACGATTCCGAAGCCGCAGAAAATAGAAATTACGAATTTGCTCTCCGCTAACCCCCAACAAGGGATACAAGTCAAATCACTCGAACTACACAGTTCAACTAACGTGCAAACAGTAAGGCTGGACACTCAACCCCTGCTCGGCAGTGGCAAGCTGAAAATGGGTTCGGCCTCTCAGCCAACAAAAAATGAACAGGCATCCGATAACAGCGGTCATGGTCCACAGTTGGGCTCGAAGCGTCTAATCAGACCTCGGAGTGACGCAACGGCAAGGTCAACGTCACGCCTGAATCAATCATCCAAGCAGGCCTCCACCAATCATCCGTTGAACAGCGCTGCTGAGAGCAAGGCAGCGGCGACTAAAACCTTCTCCGGTCGCGTGATTGGTTGGAATCCCGAAGGCGTTCAACCCGATTCGGAAGAAATAGACAACGCGCTTCTGGAGACGCTCATCCTGAAAGAAGACTAAGAAGCTACGACAAAAAGCCACTGGCTCGGTTGGAAGTGTCGAACACAGCGCAGAGATGCGGTCAGGGCGCAGGAGGAGAGTCTGACTATTTGATATCCAGTGCGAGACCGCACTGGCTTGCAAACCAGTGAACGTCTTTCAAAAGCGCTCATCGCGGTAAGCGGCTCAGCGATGTGGGCTCCAAGCCCCAAAATCAAAAGAGTACCGCAACAACTGATCAGCGGCTGGTGACGCTGGTGTTTCCGCGTATGGTACTGCGCTCTTCCTCCAGCAACCTCAGCACGCGCCGCTGCACTTTGCCTGTGGTGGTCATAGGCAGTGCCTCGATGAACTCGATCTCTTTCGGATACTCGTAGGGGGCCAGCAGTCCACGCACATGCTGCTGCAGCTCGGCGATCAGTTGTGCATCTGCCTGTTCGCCGCGCGGTGTGCCCTCGATAAGCACCACGAAGGCCTTCACCAGATTGCCGCGCTCATCATCGGGTTTTGGCACTACCGCCGCATTGGCCACGGCAGGATGCTTGAGCAGACAGTTTTCTATTTCCGACGGGCCAATGCGATAGCCTGCCGCCTTGAACATGTCGTCCGCACGTCCCCGATACCAGAGATAGCCATCGGCATCGATTTCGGCGAGATCGCCGGTGCGCAGCCAGTCACCGCTGTATTTTGCGGCAGTCGCCTCGGGATTGTTCCAGTAGCCGATGAAGAGCACCGGGTCAGGATGACCATGAATATCTTTGCGGTGCAGCGCGACTTCGCCGGTGCCGCCGGCACGCACGCGCTTGCCATCGT
>JBEDGK010000101.1:0-4153 GCA_041174665.1 Pseudomonadota bacterium | reverse complement strand
GGCCAAAGACCATGTTCAGTTTTGGCGTGGCGATGAAATCGTTCACAGTATCCGTATTGTTGCTGCTCGCCGAGCTGTACAAACCCTTGTTTGCGAACCGAAAGTAGTCGCCACGCAGACCCGCCACGGTGCGGAACCAGTCATTCCAATGCACATGGTTCTCGGCATACAGGCCAACACTGCTCTGGGTGATCTGATCGCGGCGACACTGGATCTGAGGATCGCCGTCCGATCCGGGTAGCCGACAGCTGCTATTCCGCGCCCGCGCGATCGTGCTGTTGAGTCCGTTCTGGATATTGTCGTTCTGCACCTGAATGCCCAGTGTATTCGTCGCTTCTTTACCGATGCCACTGACATACCAGGCGCGTGCGACATTCAGGCCAGTGGTCACGCGGCTGTCGCGCTGATTGAACTGGCTGTCCGGCGCGTATTCGAAATTGGAGTACAGATCGAGATAATTATTGATAATGTAGGCTTGCGTGGTCAGCGTGCCGCTCGCATCAGCACGACGCCACTCAGCCGACAGGCTGTAGCGACTCGCGGTCGCTCCGCTGGAAGTGTCCATTGAAGCCCAGCGGCCTATCTTTCCGGCCTGATACTCATTCCACGGAATTTGATCGGTCGAGTTCCATTTGCCCGAGTACGCCATTGCCGTCAGGCTGAAGCTGCGCGCACTGCTTCCTTCGGTATAGCGAAGTAATCCGTTGTATTTGCGATAGTTGTCCGGATTATCCCAAGGGCCGTCGTAATGCGATAGCTCGAGGCCGTAGAGCAGCTTACCGTCATGGAATTTCGGTGCATTCGCCAGCAGCGTGCGATAAAAACCATTCTGACCCAGCCCGACGCTGGCAAGGCCTTTGTCTACCGCGTCGGTGTAGTAAATATTGGCCGAGCCTGCGTTCGCAAAGTCACCCTCGGCAGCGTAGTAGGGACCTTTGCGGTAATGAATCGATGAAATCAGCTCGGGAATCAGCGGGTTCAGATCAGCCCAGCCTTGCCCGTGTGCGTGGCTGCGCTGATTGATGGGCATGCCATCCAGCGACATCTTGAAATCGAGTCCGTGATCCAGATTGAAGCCGCGCAGGAAATACTGATTGGCTTTACCTTCGCCGCTGTGCTGGCTGACGATCAGTCCGGGGACGACCTCAAGTATTTCACCCGTCCGGGCAACTACGCGGTTAGCGATTTGCGCCTGCCCGGCAGCGCCCTCATTGGCGGTATCTGCTGCACCGAGCAGGCTATAGCGGGAGCCGACGACCTCCACGGTGGGCAGGGTACGGATGTCATCTGCCAAAGCTGCAGTGCCCGCAGCGGCGAGTGCAGCGGATATCAAGGCGTACATCGGGGCCGATTTGAAGCGTAGTGTCTGGAACATCTTTTAATTGTCTCAACCGGGTGTTTAACGCAAATGAACAAATGCTGCGTATTACTTTCGTGGTGCAGCCGAAGTATATCAATATCGTTTAATGACAAAGGTTCTAGCTGATCTTCCCAATGACACCGGAACGGATATCGTATGCTTCCAGTCGTCAGGAAGTATCAAGCAACCCATGCTCGCGTGCGTACTGATAAAGCTCCAGCGTGGAGTTCACGTTCAGCTTCTTGCGTATGCTCGCCTGATAATTGGCGGCTGTCTTGGGACTCAGGTGCAGCTTGTCGCTGATCTGCTCGATGCTGTCGCCGTTCGCTAGTCGGATGAAAATCTCGAACTCTCTAGGTAGCAGTTCAAGATGAGGTAGCTTGTTGTCATTGAGGTCTTTCAGCGCGTCGGCGATGCTGTCTGCCACAGGTGTTGCACCCGCCATGGCATCGTGGATTGCGCTCACGATGAGTTCCGGCGGCATGCTCTTGGTCAGATAGCCGCAAGCGCCCAGCTGCAGTGCTTGTTTGGCGATCGATGCGTTCTCGTGCATCGTGAAGATCAGCACTTTTTGCTGCGGAAAGCGGTTCATCATTCGTCGCAGCGTCTCGAACCCGCCTTGACCTGGCATCGACAGGTCCATTATCACGACATCGATCCTTTTCGTTTCCAGTAGCGTATACGCTTCTTCGCCGGTGGCGGCCTCGGCGATGACTTGAAGCTGTGGGTCGAGTTCGATGAAGCGCTTGTAACCAGCGCGGACGACCGCATGGTCATCGACCAGCATGATGTACAAGGGGTGCTCTGTCATTGCTCTGGGGGCGATCTGTGTTCACTGATTTACGGGCCCTGATTGTAATCGTCGGCGCCTGACGATGCTGATGAATCTCTTCAAAGTCTTGATGATGGCCGTGATGAGAACAAAATATTCTCAATTGGATAACTTCTTGTTGATTTACACAGCGCGTTGGGAATTTCTCCTATTTTCACTGTGAGTTCAGTTAACTAACATACGCCGCCAACCCCAAACTTCACCATAACCATAACGAGTAACAGATGAAGAATGCATATCCCCATTTGAAGGCGACAACCCTTGCTGTAGCCGTGGCGGCCCTCTTTGCGCAGCCGCTCATTCAGGCGCAGGAGAACAATGACAAAAAACTGCAGGCCGTTGAAGTCGTGGGCACGTCGCCCCTGCCAGGCTTGGGTATCGAGAAGAACAAGCTGCCGTACGACGTGCAAAGCTATGGTGGGGAAGACATTCACAACAGTCAGTCGATAAATATTCCTGAGTACATGTCGAGGAATCTCACCGGCGTCAATATCAATGAATTTCAGGGCAGCCCGTTCCAGGCAGACATCACTTACCGAGGTTTCCGTTTGTCCGGCCTGTTGGGTACATCGCAGGGCTTGTCGGTATACCTCGACGGTGTTCGGGTCAACGAGCCCTTCGGCGATGTGGTCAATTGGGACATGATTCCTGAAGCGGCCATCTCGAATATTTCTCTCATTCCCGGATCGAATCCTGTATACGGTCTGAACACACTCGGTGGCGCGCTCGCCTTCACGACCAAATCCGGACTGACGGCGCCGGGCACTGACCTGAAGCTTTCTCTCGGCAGTTTCATGCGTAAACGTGCTGACGTGACTTACGGTGAAAAGTCCCAGGATGGCACACACCGTTTCATCGCCGCGACGGCCTTTCATGAGGACGGTTGGAGAGATTACTCCTCCGGTCAATTAGGTAATGTTTTCGCGAAAGTGGGCAAGACGCAGGCTGACGTGAACTGGGATGTGTCACTGCTGCACGGACAGAGCAATTTGCTAGGTAATGGTCTGCTGCCGAGCCATGGCTACGAAGATGGCGCAAAAGTGCCAGGCATGTACCAGACTAATCGCCGCTGGGTTTACACACACCCGGACCGCACAAAGAACCAACTCACCATGCTGAACTTCAATCTTCAGCGACTTCTTGACGGAGACACGCAACTGGCCACGAATGCCTACGTTCGTTCAAGTAATCGTAATTCTGTCAATGGCGATGCAGGATTCGAAGATGGTGCGATAGATGCGGTCATGAATTACACCGCGACTCGTCAGACAGGTTACGGAACCAGTGTCAACGTGACCAGGATTATCGATACTCACCAGTTGACCACGGGCGCCAGCTATGACGGCAGCCAGATGAAATACGGCGCCTCGCAGGGGGATTGCGATGGAAATATCAGCGCATCGAGGGCGCCTTTTGATTGCGAGGCAGCGATCGACGACGTGAAGGTGAGGGGTCGATCAAATACGTTCGGAATCTTCGCGACCGATACATGGACCATTGCTCCGGACACCTACCTGACGACCGGTGCCCGCTTCAATCATTCGCGGGTGAGCAACACCATTACCAATTACGAGGCAGGTGTCGGCACCGCAAGACCCCGTGAGAGCTTTACTTATAACAGCCTCAACCCCTCCATCGGCCTGAGCAAAAAAATTGATGAGCGGCTCGATGTGTTCGGCAATCTCAGCCAGAGCAACCGTGTGCCCACGCCGATCGAGCTGGGATGTGCCGATCCTGCCGAGCCTTGTCGCCTGCCGATTGGCATGCAGGCAGACCCTTTTCTAAAACACGTGATTGGCCGCACCGTCGCGGGTGGAGTCCGGTGGAAGCTGTGCGATCTGTCGGGCGTGACAGCATCTTTGTATCGCACTGAAAACAAAAACGACATTATCTTTATGGCGGCAGATCAAACGGGTCTAGGCTATTTTGACAACTTCTCCAAGACCCGCAGACAGGGTATC
>JBEDGK010000100.1:0-3367 GCA_041174665.1 Pseudomonadota bacterium | reverse complement strand
CGACTGCCTAGCCCGGCCACCGGAAAAACGGCTTTGGTAATTTTTGTCATTGTGACGACTCCAGCAATTTCAGTAATTCAGTCTCATCGATGATCGTCACACCCAGCTCCTGCGCCTTCGCGAGCTTGCTTCCCGCGTCGTCACCGGCGACCAGATAACTGGTTTTCTTGGACACCGAGCCGGCGACCTTGCCACCGGCCACCTCGATCATCGACGCTGCCTCATCGCGCTTGAGCGTGGGCAAAGTCCCAGTCAATACGAAAGTCTTGCCAACAAGCGTCTGATTCCCGCGCTCTGGATCACTCTCTTCCCAGTGAATACCAGCTGCACGCAGCTGTTCGATCAGTTCCCGGTTCAGCGGATCAGCCAAAAAGCTCAGTATCGACTGCGCGACGACAGGACCGATATCATCCACGGCCAGTATCTGTTCGTCGCTGGCCTCAAGCAGTGCATCGAGCGTGCCAAAATGCCGCGCCAGCGACTTGGCAGTAGATTCGCCGACATGGCGTATGCCCAGTGCATAGATGAACCTCGCCAGCGTGGTCGACTTGGATTTTTCCAGCGCGTTCAATACGTTCTGCGCTGATTTTTCTGCCATACGATCCAGCTCTGCCAACATCAGCAGCCCGAGCTTGTAAAGATCGGCGGGTGTCGTGACCAGGCCGCGGTCCACCAGCTGCTCGACCAGTTGCTCGCCCAGACCTTCGATATCCATCGCGCGACGCGAGACAAAGTGCAGTAGCCCGCCCTTGCGCTGCGCGGCGCACTTGATCCAGCCGCCGGAGCAACGCGCGACCGCTTCTTCCTCGGGTCGAACGATCGGCGAGGCGCACACCGGACAATTCGCCGGCATCACAAATTCGCGCACATCCTGAGGGCGGCGCTCGGGTACCACCGCCACGACTTCCGGTATTACATCGCCCGCACGTCGAACGATCACCTGGTCCCCGATGCGCACATCCTTGCGCCGCACTTCATCTTCATTGTGCAAGGTGGCATTGGTGACGGTGACACCGCCTACGGAGATGGGCGACAGACGTGCCACAGGCGTCAGTGCGCCGGTGCGGCCGACTTGCACGACAATATCAAGTACTGTCGTCGTCGCCTCTTGCGCAGGAAATTTGTGCGCGAGCGCAAAGCGCGGCGCACGTGAGACGAAGCCCAGCGTCTGCTGCTGCGTCACGCTGTCGACTTTGTAGACGACCCCATCGATCTCATAGGGAAGCTGCGCACGACGTCTGCCAATGTCAGCAAAAAAATTCAGCAAGCCGCCAGCGCCGTTGACCACGGCCCGCTCATCACAGACTGGAATGCCCAGCGTACGATACCAGTCGAGCAACGCGGAGTGACGTAATGGGAGCTCTGCACCCTCTAGTCTGCCGATGCCATAGGCAAAAAAACGAAGATGGCGCTGCGCAGTGATGCGCGCATCAAGCTGCCGCAAACTGCCTGCTGCCGCATTGCGCGGATTAGCAAACTCTTTTTGCCCGGCCTCGCGCTGGCGCTGATTGAGTCGCGCGAAATCTGTCTTGAACATCAGCACTTCACCTCGTACATCGATCAGCGCGGGAGGGTTGTTCGTTTGAAGCTTCAGCGGTATTGAGCGCACCGTGCGAATGTTGGCGGTGACATCCTCGCCGGTGGCGCCATCGCCGCGCGTCGCGGCCTGCACCAGGACACCGTGCTCGTAGCGCAGATTGATCGCCAGCCCATCGAACTTCAGCTCGCAGGCATAGCTAATCTGCCCCTCGCTGCTGAGACCTTCGCGCACCCGACGATCGAAATTCTCGATATCTTCATCCGAGAAACCATTGTTAATCGACAGCATCGGGACATCATGCTGTACCTGACTGAATTCTGGCAGTGGCGTACCGCCGACACGTTGGGTTGGCGAATCGGGCGATCTCTGCTCGGGATACGCGGCTTCCAATCGCAAAAGCTCGGCGAACAGCGCGTCATATTCGGCATCCGGAATACTCGGATTGTCCAGCACATAGTAGGCATGCGCATGGCGGTTCAGCTCGTCGCGCAGCCATGCGGCGCGAGCGAGCGCGTCTGCCGGGTCAGGCCCCTGATGCGCGGTGCCTCTGAACAGCTCGCTTTGCGACATCAGGCAAACAACCGCTGCGCCCGGGACGATCCCGGTGAAATGCCGGTTTGCTCCATCGCGCCGTAGAAAGAACGAATTTGCTGCGCTATAGCAGCCAGCGACTCGTCGGATAGCGGATGCCCTGCATCATCGACCACCGTCCCCGACAAACGGTTCGCCAGCGAGCGTGCGAAGGCGGTCATGGATTTGAATCCATCGCGCTCGGGTGCTACCGTCGCCACGGGCAAGAGCAGCGTCATCAGGCTGCTGGTATCGTCAGCCGGATTGGCATTCGTCAGCACCCAGTACAGCACGCTGCCCTCGCCGTCCTGCATCACCAGGCGCCCATCAGGGCGAAGCTCGAGTCCCTGACGCTGTAGCGCGGGCCGTATGGTCGCCAGCGACCAGGGACCTTCTTTGGCGCGCACATTGATGGATAGCTGCACATCAAACTCGTGAATCAGCTGGTACAGGCGCTTGGCCAGCGTCATGACTTCGGACATCTCTGGCAATTCCGGCGTGGCGTCAAGCTCATCGGACAACTGATTGAGCCCGGTCACCAACTCTGAGTAATCGAGCTCCGACAACGGGCCGTGACGATTAGCCAGCTGTACCCCGACCTGAAGCGCATGGTAGACGCCCGCAACCGCGACTTTTTCCCAGTCACCGGTCTCAGTCTCGCCGATGACTTCGACATGCTTGTTACCGACCAGCCTGAGCTTGTGAAATGCTGCCGTGATTTTTTCACCGCGCAGCGGCATTTCCAGCGTCAGCGGTATCACGCAATCGATGAAGGTATCCAGCGGAAAAGGCTTGGGCGCAGTCTCGACAAAGGGCGCGTCAGCACGACCTTGAGAATCCTCATACCCCTCATGCTGATCGGTGGCGACACCGGACTCGTGAGCATCAAGCTCTGCGACCCTGGGACTCATGACGCCCAGCACAGGCTCCTGGCGCTCTGCGATGCTTTTGGGGCCCATCAGCACATCTTCTTCGAGCGGTGAAAACGCGTCTTCCACCGAGCGTCGCGCGCGCCACTCTCGCCACTTGTTGTATGACACCACGCCCACCACAATGGCGCTGCCGATGCCGATCAGGCTGGCCTGCAACTCAGTCATTGCGCGTTCTCCGGCTTTCGTTCAAGAAATTTCGATAACGGCTCACGGTCTTTCACGACCAATTCGGCGTCTCGATACAAACCGACATTGTAAGAGATGCGCATCCAATGATTGCCTCGCCTTGGCATTTTCTGAAGCCGACGCGAATTCTCTGCAAGCT
>JBEDGK010000099.1:0-2525 GCA_041174665.1 Pseudomonadota bacterium | reverse complement strand
GTGCTGGTGCAGAACCTCGCGCCCGGCGCGGCAGCGCGTCTTGGCATGTCGTACGACGCGCTGCACGAGCAATTCCCGCAGCTGATTGTCTGCGATATCTCCGGCTATGGCGCTGACGGTCCGTATCGCGACAAAAAAGCCTATGACCTGCTGATCCAGAGCGAATCTGGTTTCTTGTCCGTGACCGGCACACAAGACGAACCGTCAAAAGCGGGCTGCTCGGTCGCCGATATCGCGGCAGGCATGTATGCGTACACCAATATCCTTGCGGCGCTGATACAGCGCGGTCGCACGGGCAAGGGTTGCCGCATTGATGTGTCCATGCTGGAGAGCATGGTCGAATGGATGAGCTTTCCCCTGTACTACGCGTTCGATGGCGCGTCACCGCCGGTACGCGCAGGTGCCTCGCATGCGACGATTTATCCGTATGGCCCATTCCCGGCCGGCGATGGAAAGACCGTGATGCTCGGCCTGCAGAATGAGCGCGAATGGGTCGTGTTCTGCGAACAAGTGCTTCAACAGCCGGCGCTGGCTACCGATGCGCGCTTTGCATCGAACACACTGCGCAGCGCGGCACGTAAAGAGCTATACGGCATCATTCGAGATAGTTTTGCCTCGATGACTGCAGAGCAGGTGACAGAACGGCTCGAAAACGCGCAGATCGCGAATGCGCGACTGAACGACATGCAAGACCTGTGGCAGCATGCGCAGCTCAGAGCCCGGCAGCGCTGGGCCGAGGTGGCGTCGCCGGTCGGCAAGCTGCCGGCATTGCTTCCGCCCGGCGCCAGCAACGGATGGCAAGCGCGGATGGATGCGATTCCAGCGCTCGGAGAGCACACCGATGCGATTCTTTCAAAGCTCGGCTATGCCGCCGACAAGATCGCTTCGCTCAAACAAGAAAAGGCGATCTGAGCGCCTCGGAGACTTCCATGCACATCGCATCAACGGCACCGATTTCCTATCTGTTTGTTCCTGCGACACGCCCGGAGCGCTTCGACAAGGCGCTGGTGACTGCTGCGGACCGCGTGATCATCGATCTCGAAGATGCGGTCGCGCCCGCCGACAAGGACACGGCTCGCAATGCGCTGACGAGTTGGCTGGACAGTGGCAAGCCAGTCGCGGTGCGCATCAACAGCTCGGATACCGAATGGTTCGCGCGCGATCTGGCCCTGTGCGGACATGCGAACGTCGCCGAGATCATTCTGCCCAAGGCGGGCGACGTGGCTGATGTGAAGCGCGTGACGGCCGCTGGTGCGAGGGCGGTCAAGCTTTTGATCGAGAGCGCCCAAGGCATTGCCAACCTGAATGAACTCGCTGCCTGCGACAAGGTGTCGCGGCTGATCTTTGGCACCATCGACTTCTGCGTCGACATGGGTATCGAGAATGATGACCGTGAGCTCGACTACTTCCGCTCTCAGTTGGTGCTGGCGTCGAAGCTGGCCGGGCTGTCGGCGCCGGTCGACGGGGTGACCACGGCGATTGACGATGCCACCGTGCTGACCGCGGACATCCTGCGGGGCAAGCGCTTCGGTTTCGGTGCGAAGCTGTGCATCCACCCCAAACAGGTCGCGACCGTGAACGCGAGCTATCAGAAGTGGCTCAGCAAAACTGAACAGGTGAGATAGGTGCATTATTGGGGTTTTTAGCCTTGGTCAGTGTGCTGGGGCAGGAGACCATCATGAGTAAATCATCCGGGCGGCGTACGCGCCGCGTGTTCAATGCCGAGTTCAAGGCCAAGGTAGCGTTGGCCGCGCTGCGGGAAGATAAGACACTGGCAGAGCTTTGCCAGCAATTTGAGCTGCACCCCAACCAGATTGTGGAGTGGAAGAAGCAATTGCTGGCTAAAGCGGCTGGGGTATTTGACGGCGCATCCAAAGAACCTGAGCCGGTGGATCTGGGACCGCTGCACAAGAAGATCGGACAGCAAGCGCTAGAGATTGATTTTTTAGAACGCGCGCTCACCAAGGCGGGATTGCTGAGCGCAGACAAATGATTGACCGTACCCACCCCTTAAGCGTAAGCCGACAAGCGCAATTGCTCAACATCAGCCGAGGTGCCGTGTACTACCTGCCCAAGCCGACCAGTCAGAGAGATCTGGTGCTCATGAATGCCATCGACAAGCTGCATCTGGACTTTCCGTTCATGGGTTCCCGGCAGCTTCGGCGAGCCTTGCTTGCGCAGGGTCATGAGGTCGGCAGGCAACATGTGCGCACACTCATGCGCAAAATGGACATCTCGGCGCTGGCCCCGCAGCCGGGCACCAGCACGAGAAACCCGCAGCACAAGGTGTTTCCTTACCTGCTGCGCCAACTGTCCATCGAGCGCAGCAATCAAGTCTGGGCGCTGGATACGACCTACGTTCGCATGGCGCGGGGATTTGTGTATCTGACGGCGGTGGTCGATGTCTACAGCCGGCGGGTTCTGGCGCACCGGGTGGCGATCACGCTCGAGGCGGTGCATGCGGTTGACGCCCTTCAAGAAGCGTATATCCGATTTGGCAAGCCGGAGATCATCAACACTGATCA
>JBEDGK010000098.1:0-5973 GCA_041174665.1 Pseudomonadota bacterium | reverse complement strand
CGTTCGTCAGGCACTGCGCACGCTCACTGATTTCCCTATGCCGATGCGTGCTGCATCCGTTCAGCCGCGCGTAAAGCTGACGCTGCCGCCGACCTTTGCGCGCTATCTGCTGGTCCCCAGGCTCTCGTCCTTTATCGAGCAGCATCCTGATATTGCGGTCGAGATTTATCTCTCGGTACCGCTGTACGATCTCTCGCTGGCAGAGAGCGATCTCGAGGTGCGTTTCGGGCCCGGGAAATATCCGAACCTGCAATCAGAGAAGCTCTTTTCTGAACCCACCTTCGTCGTCGCCAGCCCAGGCTATCTTCGTCAGATGGGCGACATCAACACGCCGGAAGATTTGCAGAAAGCCACCCTGATTCGCTCCGCGCTGGAGCCGTGGCAGCCGTGGTTCGAGGCGGCTGGCCTTGACTGGCCGGAGCCCACGGCTGGCTTGCGGGTTGATGATCTTGGCCTGTTGCTCGAGGCGGTGCGTCACGGCCATGGCATTGGCTTGACCCGCGAGCATTTCGCGCGCGAGCTGCTCGACAGCGGTGAAATCGTCAGGTTGTTCGACATGCAGACGGCGACTCCGCCCCACGCCTATTATGTTGTGTACGAAAAGCAGACAACCGAGCGACCCGAAGTCGATACTTTCCTGCAATGGATGAAGGCGACGTTCAGCAAGACCTGAATACTTCGGTCAGGCTGGCGACTTGCTGCAGTATTGCCTTTTTGATCTTCGGTCACGCTTGTCGTTGCCCACGACAGAGCAGAATTCGAAGGACTCGCTGCACTGCTTCAAAAAACTTTCATCGCCACGGTCAAAGCTTTTCAGCATGAACACCCCAAAACGGGGAGTTTTGTGCAGCGGCTTTCGTTAAACTGGCAGCCTTTGTGATGCGAATTTAATCTGCTCACGCCAGTGCACAGGATGTTCGATGAATGCCCCTTCTGCCCCCGGTTTTGCCATGGCTCGCCAGCGCGAGGTCGTCGCAGCGCTGAGAGAGGTGCTGCCCACAGCGGCGGTGCTGTTTAACGAAGAAGACACTCGCCCTTATGAGTGCGACGGACTCTCTGCCTACCGTCAGCTGCCCATGGTCGTGGCGTTGCCGGAAAACGAATCGCAGGTGATTGCCGTGCTCAACACCTGCCGCCGGCTGGCGGTGCAGATCGTGCCGCGTGGCGCAGGCACCGGCCTGTCCGGAGGAGCGACACCGATTGCCGATGGCGTGGTGCTGTCCACTGCTCGGCTGAACCGTATCGTGAAGCTCGACCCGTACTCGCGCACCGCGGTGGTTCAGCCCGGTGTGCGCAACCTGGCGATCTCGGAAGCTGCCTCGCCGCATGGCCTGTATTACGCGCCCGATCCATCTTCCCAGATTGCCTGCACCATTGGCGGCAACGTCGCTGAAAACTCGGGCGGTGTGCACTGCCTGAAATACGGCCTCACGGTGCATAACGTAATGCGCGTACGCATGGTGACGATAGAGGGCGAGGTCGTCGAGCTAGGCAATGAAGGTCTGGATGCGCCGGGGCTTGATCTGCTGGCGGTATTCATCGGTTCCGAGGGCATGTTGGGAGTCGTTACCGAAGTGACCGTCAAGTTGGTGCCGAAACCGCAAACAGCGCGCGTGATCATGGCCTCGTTCGATGATGTCGTCAAAGGTGGTAATGCGGTCGCTAATGTAATTGCCGCTGGCATCATTCCCGCTGGACTGGAAATGATGGACAAGACCAGCTCGCGCATGGTCGAGCCTTTCGTCAAAGCGGGTTACGACACTGATGCCGAGGCTATTCTGCTGTGCGAGTCCGATGGCACGGCCGAAGAAGTCGACGAAGAAATCGCCCACATGACCGACGTGCTGAAGGCTTCCGGTGCAACCGCGATTGCGGTGTCACGCGATGAGCCCGAGCGACTGAAATTCTGGTCCGGCAGAAAAAACGCATTTCCTGCGGCGGGCCGCATCTCGCCGGACTATTACTGCATGGATGGCACGATACCGCGCAAGCATCTGGCGCAAGTATTGCTCGGTATCGCCGAGATGGAAAAGACGTATGAGCTGCGATGCGCGAACGTTTTCCATGCGGGCGACGGTAATTTGCATCCGCTGATCCTGTTCGATGCGAACACGCCCGGTGAATTTGACCGCGCTGAAAAATTCGGTGCGGCGATTCTCGAGCTGTGTGTCGAAGTCGGCGGCACCATCACTGGCGAGCATGGCGTTGGCATCGAAAAAATCAATTCGATGTGCGTACAGTATTCTTCTGAAGAGCGAGAAGCATTTTTTGGCGTGAAGCGCGCTTTCGATACGGCTTTCCTGCTTAATCCCGACAAGGCTATTCCCACGCTGCACCGCTGTGCTGAGTACGGCAAGATGCATGTGCGCGCCGGACAACAAAAATTCGCCGATCTTCCCCGCTTCTGACAGACATCATGGAACAGGCACTACAGGCTTTCAGGGATCGCATTGCCTCGGCGACGGCATCCAAGACACCGCTGCGTATTCGCGGCAATGGCACCAAGGACTGGTACGGTCAGCAGCTGGAAGGCGATGTGCTCGACACCACGCCCTACAGCGGCATCGTCGCTTACGATCCGACTGAGCTGGTAATTACCGCGCGCGCCGGCACGACCTTGCGCGAGATCGGCAAGGCGCTATCCGAAAAAAATCAGATGCTGGCTTTTGAGCCGCCGCGTTTCGATGGGCTGGCAACCATAGGCGGTATTGTGGCGTCTGGTCTCGCCGGCCCGCGCCGTCAGGCAGTCGGTTCCGTGCGCGACTTCGTGCTCGGCGCGGTACTGATGGATGGCAAGGGTGAGGTGCTGCATTTTGGTGGACAGGTGATGAAGAATGTTGCGGGCTATGATGTCTCTCGCCTGCTGGCCGGCTCGCTGGGAACACTGGGTCTGATCCTTGAAGTATCCGTCAAAGTCTTGCCGCGGCCCGTAGCGCAAACTACGCTGCAATTCGAGATGTCGCAGCCCGAAGCCCTGAAGCAGCTGAATCTCTGGGGTGGTCAGCCATTGCCGATTTCTGCTTCGTGCTGGCATCAGGAGCAGCTGACAGTGCGCCTGTCGGGCGCGCGTGCCGCCGTGGATGCCGCAGTTCAAAAAATGGGTGGCCACAAAGCGAATGACGCTGAGGTCTTTTGGGATGGTTTGCGGGAGCAAAGCCATGAATTTTTCAGCGATCTTCCCAACGGCGTGTGGCGCGTGTCCGTACCAACCGTCGCCGAGCCCTTGCAAGTGCCCGGTGAAACACTGATTGAATGGGGCGGCGCCCAGCGCTGGTTGAAGACGACCGCCGAGGCCAGCGTCATCCGTACTGCCGCAGCAAAGGCTGGCGGCCATGCGACCTTGTTCAAAGGCGGCGACAAATCGGTGGGCGTGTTCCATCCGCTGGAAGCGGCCGTCGCGCGCATTCATCGTAATCTCAAAAATACTTTCGATCCGGCCGGTATTTTCAATCGCGGCCGCATGTACCCGGACTTCTGACGATGCAAACCAATCTCGCCGATTTCATCCGCGACACGCAGGAAGGTCAGGAGGCCGACGCCATCCTGCGCAAGTGCGTGCATTGCGGCTTCTGCACTGCCACCTGCCCCACGTATCAATTGCTGGGTGACGAGCTGGATGGTCCCCGCGGTCGCATCTATCTGATCAAGCAGGTCCTCGAAGGCAAGCCCGCTACCGAGAAGACTCAGCTGCATCTGGATCGCTGCCTGACCTGCCGCAATTGCGAAAGCACTTGCCCCTCAGGCGTCAACTACGGCCGTCTGGTCGATATTGGGCGAGGTATTGTCGAGAAGCAGGTCAAGCGACCATTTGCGCAGCAACTGATTCGCACCGCATTAAGAGAAATTCTGCCACGCAAGCAGGTATTCGAGCCAGCGATGAAACTCGGCCAGGCGGTGCGTCCATTGCTGCCCAAGGCCCTGCAGAACAAAGTACCGCAAGCAAGGAACCCTGGGCGCTGGCCGGAGCGTGTTCATGCGCGCAAGATGCTGCTGCTGGATGGTTGCGTACAGCCAGCCATGTCGCCCAATATCAACGCGGCTACTGCACGTGTGCTGGATGCACTTGGTGTGCAGCTGATCGTTGCCCCCAAAGCCGGTTGCTGTGGCGCCATCCGCTACCATCTGAATGACCAGGACGGTGGGCTTGATGACATGCGAAACAATATCGATGCCTGGTGGCCTCATGTCGAAGCAGGTGTCGAGGCGATCGTGATGACGGCCTCGGGCTGTGGCGTGACGGTCAAGGAATACGGCCATTTGCTTGCGCATGATCCAGCTTATGCAGAGCGCGCCGCGAAAATTTCTGCGCTAACCAAGGATCTGTCTGAAATTCTTCCTGAATTCACGCAGCAATTGGCAGAGAAAGCCCGTGTGAAAAAACGCGTGGCGTATCACCCGCCCTGTACTTTGCAGCACGGTCAGCAGATTCGCGGCAAGGTGGAAGACGTGTTGCTGGCAGTCGGAGTCGATGTAACGCTATGCGCTGATAGTCATTTGTGTTGCGGCTCGGCAGGCACCTATTCGGTATTGCAACCCGAGCTGTCGTACAAGCTCAGAGATAACAAGCTGAGTAACCTGAAGGCTACTGGCGCGGAAGAGATCGTGTCTGCGAATATCGGGTGCCTGACGCATTTGCAGTCAGGCACCGATACGAGGGTGAGTCACTGGGTGGAGCTGATTGATGGCGCGTTGTGTCGGTAAATGTACCTGCCATCGGTATTTGAATTGGGTTTGACACTAAATAAGTGTCAGTTCTGACCATCATCGCATCAAGAGACCTTCTTTTTGCTCTCCTTGTTCTTTGCATCGTAAGACCGGGTTTCTGAACTCGAGTTTGATGAGCTAGATTTTCCCGAACTCTCGGAAGATGAGCTTCCCTCGATCTTGTCGCCGGTGCTGCTGGCTGAGCTGGATGTTTCCGAGTTGCTCGAGAACGAACTTCCGTCATTTTTTTTGTTGGTGCTGCTTGAAGGAATTGTGGAAGATCTGTTTTTGTCCGTCATACCAGAGCTGCTGCTATTTGTGCCGTTGCTAGCGTTATCATCAGAGTTTTCGTCATCAGAACTTTCGATGTCTAATCTTTCATTATCAAGTAATTTATTTGTAATATACGGATTTACTGAATATTCCCCGTCGCTCTCATCTTCTTCATCGTCATCGTCATCGTCGATTTTTATTGAAGAGAGATTTGTTGAATCTTTTTTCTTTGATTCGTATTTGGAAAAATTATCAGCATCATTGCTGACGTTATTGACATCCGCATTTCTGTCGAGATGCCCATCATCATTTGGCTGGTCAAGGGCTCGCGGATCAATTTGTGTAACTACATCATTTAATATAGGCGCATTTTTCTTCTTATAAGTTTCGCGGCCCCAGGTAATATCTCGCACTGATTTCCCTGAGGCTCCTAAGAATGGACTAATAATTGCTAAATCGTCTTTCCACATGTAGCCCATAAGGATGAGAGTAAAAGGCAGGAATAGAAAATTAATAGTGGGAATATTTGAGAAAGATTCTGTTCCATTTTCATTTCTCCAGGACTGATCAAGCATGTACGTAAAACAGATCAGAGATATCATTTTTCCCAAGGCGGTGTGTATCGTTTGTGCCATGGTTCCTGGCGCTTCAGGATCAAGGCTATCTTCTGGCCGGGAGCGATGCATAGATGCCTTCAGCTCCCCGAGGACAGCTGTGGGCGCGGATCTCTTTAGTTTTGCAATTCCTTGTTCTCGTTCAATCTTCTTGTCCAAATCAAGAAGTGAATTTTCTATTTTTTCCTTGAGTATTTTGTCGGTCATTTTCCCCGCTTCGTTTAATCGCTCACGGATGTCTTGGCGTACGCTTTTCAAATAGGTTTGTTTAGCATGCCAAAAGCTGGTACTGTGACCTGGAATTTCTTTTGCATCTTTGTTCTGAGAGGTGATGAATTGGTTTGCCAGTGCGGTCAGGCTTCCGGCGACTGCGCCGGCTCCC
>JBEDGK010000097.1:0-3216 GCA_041174665.1 Pseudomonadota bacterium | reverse complement strand
TCGAAATCGACCGCCTGATAGCTGGCGAGTGTGGCGAGGTAGTTGCGATAAATGCGAGCGGCCTGCGCTTGGTTCTCGTCTTTGGCCTGAGCGATCGCTTCATCGGGCGTCAGCAGCGCGTTCTTCCACAGCGACATGGCATGTTGTATGCGACGTATTACGGCCTTGTCGGTGGTCGCAGAGAGGTCTTGCACGATAGCGAAACAATCATCGCTATCCATAATCGAAAAGCGCTCTTTCAGACCGACATGCTTTGCTTCGCGGCGCAAGATGTGTACGCCCAGCGAATGAAAGGTAGATACCGTGAGCTGTTTGGCCATCGTCGGCTCTTTGAGCAGCTTGGCTACGCGCTCGCGCATCTCGGCAGCGGCCTTGTTGGTGAAGGTCAGCGCGGCGATGTTCTTGGGTTCGTAGCCGCAGGATTCGATCAGATAGGCGATCTTTTGCGTGATCACGCGCGTCTTGCCCGAGCCCGCACCCGCCAGCACAAGGCAAGGTCCGTCGGTGTAATTGACTGCGGCGCGCTGAGGCGCATTCAGGCCATGCTGCATTCGGGAGCGTTGTGATGAATCCGGTGGGTTTCGTGGGATGACGGATCAGATGACATCTGGCAGACCCGCATTGTAGCGAATCTCGGCAGTCGCTTGCCGGTGCGTGATACAGTGATCCAACGCGTGGCCCATAGCTTATCCTCACCGTTCCGATGAAATTTACGCACCTGATCGAGATTAATGCGCCAGACAATCCGCTGATCCTGCCACTGTCCCGAGAACAGCTCTGGCGAGGTCTTGTGCTTCGCGCGGAGCGACCCACGCTGTTTGTGATGGGTCTCGATGCGTGCGAGATCACACAGCGCTCGGAACAGGCGCTCTCACGGACTTTGCAGTTCGGGCAGCTGACCGTGCGCGACGAAGTCCGCTTCGCACCGCTGCAAAAGGTGCATTACCACGTGCCCGAGCAGGAGGATATTCCAACGTCTGATCTGACCATGACCGTGGAAGAGCCGCACCCGGGCGCACTGTTCGTTCGCTTCGAATACGACGACCATCAACCCGATATCGACGGCGACGAGGCGGCTTTCTACAATGGGTTTCGTCGTGAGGCATACAAAGAAGCAGATATCGACACGATCCGCATGATTCGTCAGCTAGCCGCCGAAGGACAGCTCGACGCGCCGTTGCAGTAAAGACGCCCCAAAAAAATCCCCCCCAAAGGGACACTCACTTTGTGGCGCCCCTTCCGCCCCTACAAAGGGACGCCTTACAAAGGGACACTCACTTTGTAAGATCCGCGCCCCTACACAAAGGGATACACAAAGGGAGATACACAAAGGGACACTCACTTTGTAGTACAAAGGGACACTCACTTTGTAGAGTGCTTCCTAGGGACGCGTACAAAGTGAGTGTCCCTTTGTAAGGCTCTGCCCATCGCTACAAAGTGAGTGTCCCTTTGTAGAGTTTATTCATCAGATATCGACGGGATCGACTTCTAATGACCAGCGTGCACGGGTTTTCGTGGCGCGTAGTGCTTGCATCCATGGCTTGAGGAAGGCGTGAAGCTGGGCGCGGGAGGAGGATTCGAGTAATAGCTGCGCGCGTTCCATGCCGGCGATACGGGTGATGGTCATGGGTACGGGCTCGTTGATGCGGACACCGTCGTGGGGCATGAGGTCGCGCGCGGATTGGAGGAAGCTGAGCGCGGTGTCCAGTGTTTTTGCCTCGGCGCGCAGCAGCGCCTGAAAGATGAAGGGGGGTAGACCGGCGGCTTGTCTTTCTTCCAGCGTGGCGGCTGCAAAGCCGAGGTAATCATGCGCCAGCAGGGTGCGGTACAAGGGATGTTGTGGATATCGCGTCTGGAGCAGCACCTCACTCTGTCGTCCGTTTTGCATCGCGGCGCGGCCAGCGCGGCCGGCGACTTGCATCAGTTGCGCGAATAAGCGCTCGCCTGCCCGGTAGTCTTGCGAAAACAGGGCGGTATCGGGATTGATCACGCCGACTAGTGTCAGTCGCTGAAAGTCATGCCCTTTGGCGACCATTTGCGTGCCAAGCAAGATGTCGACCTCGCCGCGATGCACGGCCTCGAAGGCTTGCTGCGCGCTGCCCTTGCGACGGGTGGAGTCTGCATCGATTCGCAAGATGCGCGCGTCGGGAAAAATCGTGTGCAAATATTCTTCAATGCGTTGCGTGCCGCGACCCAGCGGCTGTAGATCGACATTGCCGCACGTCGGACAGGAAGCGGGTATTCGAAGCTCGAGGCTGCAATGATGGCAGCGCAGTCTGCGTTCGGGTTTGTGCAGCACCATGAAGGCGGTGCAGCGACGACAATGGCTGATCCATCCGCAAGCATCACAGTGCATGACCGGTGCGTAGCCGCGGCGGTTGAGGAACAGCAGCGACTGCTCACCCCGCGCCAACCGCTCACGCAAGGCATCCAGCAGGGGTGGCGACAGGCCATCGGGTGCCTTGTTACGTTCCATGTCAATCAGCCCGACGCGCGGCAGCGAGGCCTCGGCGATGGCGCGTTGGGTCAGATCGAGTCTTCGGTAACGACCGCTGCTGGCGTGATACCAGCTCTCCAGGGAGGGCGTCGCTGAACCCAGCACGACTGGGATGTTGAGCTGCCGCGCACGCCAGACGGCGAGGTCGCGCGCCGAGTAACGCAAGCCTTCTTGCTGCTTGTACGAGGGATCGTGTTCTTCGTCGATGACGATGAGTTTCAAATGGGGCAGCGACGCCAGCACGGCCAGGCGCGTGCCCAGCACGATCTCGGCATGACCCTCATGCGCTGACAGCCAATGCCTCAGCCTGTCGCCCTCGGACAACTGACTGTGCAGCGTGGCCACGGTCAATTGCGGAAAGCGCGCGCGCACATGATGCTCGAGCTGAGGCGTGAGATTTATCTCGGGCACCAGTAGCAGAATCTGCGCGCGCTCGCCGGTGGCGCGCGATTGCTGAAGCACCGCCTGCGCGGCATGCAGATAGACCTCGGTCTTGCCGCTGCCGGTCACGCCAAACAGCAGATGACTGGCAAAACCAGCGGATTCCGCAATCGCGGCGACGGCTGCGCACTGTTCTTGGTTCAGCTCGGGGGTGGGATCGCTGTCACCTGCATTGCCTGACAACTGCGCACGTTCGGCGTCGGTTATCGACGCGCGAATTTTTTTCAAGGCCCGTTCGATAGAGGCTGGCTTTGCCTCGCGCAAATGCTTGGGCACAC
>JBEDGK010000096.1:0-8231 GCA_041174665.1 Pseudomonadota bacterium | reverse complement strand
GTCTTATATAAGACCTTGTTGCCTCGCAAAAAACAACCTAAGATTCTCTCATCGGTTTTTGTTCAATCCCCCGACGGGAAACTCTCCAGGAGAAACTCACCATGGCAACTCGCGATCAGCAAATTCAGGCACTGACAAAAGACTGGGCAGAAAATCCGCGCTGGAAAGGCATCAAGCGTAACTACAGCGCTGAAGATGTCGTTAATCTGCGCGGTTCGGTACAGATCGAGCACACCCTCGCCAAGCGCGGCTCAGAAAAGCTGTGGCACCTGCTCAATAACGAGCCCTTCGTCAATGCGCTGGGCGCGCTGACCGGTAACCAGGCCATGCAGCAAGTCAAAGCGGGCCTCAAAGCCATCTATCTCTCTGGCTGGCAGGTCGCCGGTGACGCCAATCTTGCGGGTGAAATGTATCCCGACCAGTCGCTGTATCCGGCCAACTCGGTACCGATGGTCGTCAAGCGCATCAACAACACCTTCCAGCGCGCCGACCAGATCCAGTGGTCTGAGGGCAAGAACGACATCGATTTCTTCGCCCCCATCGTTGCTGACGCTGAGGCGGGTTTTGGTGGCGTACTGAACGCGTTCGAGCTGATGAAGGCCATGATTGAGGCCGGCGCTTCCGGTGTCCACTTTGAAGACCAGTTGGCTTCGGTGAAGAAGTGCGGCCACATGGGCGGCAAGGTGCTGGTGCCAACCCGCGAAGCTGTCGAGAAGCTCAATGCCGCGCGTCTGGCGGCCGACGTCTCCGGCACGCCGACGATTCTGGTTGCACGTACCGATGCGGAAGCCGCCGATCTGCTGACGTCGGACGTGGATGAGCTGGACAGACCATTCTGCACCGGCGAACGCACGGTCGAGGGCTTCTTCAAGACCCGTCCGGGTGCGGATCAGGCGATCGCTCGCGGCCTGGCCTATGCACCGTATGCGGATCTGGTCTGGTGCGAGACCGGCAAGCCCGACCTCGCATTCGCAAAGAAATTCGCCGAAGCTATCCATGCCAAGTTCCCCGGCAAGATGCTGTCGTATAACTGCTCGCCTTCGTTCAATTGGAAGAAGAACCTCGACGACGCCACCATCGCCAAATTCCAGAAAGAGCTGGGCGCGATGGGCTACAAGTTCCAGTTCATCACGCTGGCAGGCTTCCACGCACTGAACTACTCGATGTTCAACCTGGCGTACGGCTACGCACGCAATCAGATGACGGCCTTCGTCGAGTTGCAGGAATCCGAGTTTGCTGCCGCAGAAAAGGGTTTCACCGCGGTCAAGCATCAGCGCGAAGTTGGTACCGGCTACTTCGACGCGGTGACTCAGGCGATCCAGCAAGGCCAGTCCTCGACTACCGCGCTGCACGGTTCCACCGAGGACGAACAGTTCTTTGACAAGAAGGTCGCATAAGCAAGGCGCCGATATCATTCAAGCAGGTCATTGCGGGGCAGAACAGACGCTGCCCGCCGCAAAGAGGCCGCGCCCCACAAGGGCGCGGTTTTTTTTGTCGTGTTTTGCTAATTCAATATCATTCGCTCAGGCTGCCTTTTGCAGACAAGCTGGGGAGGTGCGGAATAAATTCATGGTTGATGGAGACCCAGCGCAGCCGTACGGCACGGGGCCCTGCAAAATCAAAGGCTCAGCGCCACTGACCCCGCCGAAAAGTTTCGGGTTTTACTCGATCAGCGTTCCCCTAGTTGACCAGCCTCGCCGGCTCGGTGACATAGGTTTCCGAGGTTTGCCGCTCTGATCAGGGCGCTCACGGAGGTCCCGCCTACGCCTTTCGGAGTATGTCCCGGGTAATACCAGCGGCTTGCTTGGCACATACCAACAGCTTAGACGCCAGTAACAGAGGAAGTAGTTTTTCCTACCGCCATTTCCCCCACGCACTAATACCACTCGGGAATATTCCAGATCCTCGCTGAACGAGACACTTGCCTCAACGAATTGGCGCAAGTGTTTCCGACAGCGATGGTTTCTTCAGCACAAATTCTCAGAATGATTGGATCCGCAGCAGTGGCTGTGCTGAGTGTGCTCACACCTTGTTCCTCCGCGCAAGACTATCCGGTTGTGTCGCTTCGGGAGGAGATCATCCAGATCGATGTGAAGACGGCGCAAGGACGATTCGCTCTGGAGACCACTGTCTACAAGCCGGAAGGACAGGGCCCGTTTCCGTTGCTGATCATGAATCACGGGAAAGATTTCGTCGAACCTTCGCAGCAAGCACGCGCACGTTTTGTGGCACTGAGCCGCGAGTTTGTCAGTCGCGGCTATGCTGTGGTGATTCCCATGCGCCAGGGCTTCTCGAAATCTGGCGGAAGCTTTCGGCATGGTGGTTGCAACATCGTGGATACGGGCCTACTGCAAGCATCCGATATCCGGGCCGTCCTCAACGTAATGCGCACCCTCCCATGGGTCGATGCCGGTCACATCGTCGTCGGCGGTCAGTCTTTCGGTGGTCTGGCCGTGCTCGCCCTCGGTACGGAGGCACTGCCCGGCGTTCGAGGTCTGATCAATTTCGCGGGTGGTGTGATGTTGAAAGACAGCGCCTGCGACTGGAGAGCACGCCTAGAAATGGCTGTCGCCCACTACGGAATGAAAAACCGCCTGCCCAGCCTGTGGTTCTATGGCGAGAATGACAGCTTGTTTGACATCCGACTTGCCGAGCGTCTGCAGAAAGCCTATACAGCGGCTGGCGGCAGTGCCGAGCTGATTAATGTCGGCGCATTCCGGCAAGATGCTCACCGCCTGGTCACCAGCCATCACAGCGTTGACATCTGGTGGCCAGCCACCGAGCGCTTCCTGCGCAAGGTCGACATGCCGACCGGTGACTCGGTCCATCTTCCCCCGGTGGCGATGCCGGCCACGGCACGCAGCGTGTCGGGTGCCTCGCCGGAGGAACTGGTCCGGCTGTCGGATCAAGGGCGGGCGGGCTATCAAAAGTTTCTAACGCAGACTTTTCCGCGGGCATTCGCGATGTCAGCCTCGGGAGCATGGGGCTGGGCAGAAGACGGCGACGATCCTGCAGAGACCGCGTTACAGCAGTGCCAAAAGCATGCAAAAGACGTTTGCCAGCTCTACGCCGTGAATGATCAGGTAATCTGGCAGACCCAGAAGCAGGTGGCGATGGCGGGGAACCGAAACTGAGTGATCAGGCTACTGGCGGCAAGCCGCCGGAGGCCGCAAACAGTGCGACCTGCACTCGCGAACTCAGCTCAAGCTTTTTGAACACGTGCTGAACATGAATTTTTACCGTGGTCTCTGCAATATCGAGTTCGCGAGCGATCAGTTTATTGCTGAGTCCCTTGGCGATCAGCAGAACAATCTCATGTTCGCGCGGCGATAGGCGTTCGGTTTTTGAGCGATAACTCTGTTCGCTGGAGGGCCGATCCTGATGCCGGAGCGTGGCCACGAGCTTATTCATCATCTGCGGGCTGATCACAGATTCACCTTCCATGATCCGGTGCAGCGTTTCAGAGAGCTGCTCTGAATCCGCAGTCTTCAGCAGATACCCGTCAGCTCCCGATTTGAGCGCTTTGGCAAGATCGTCTTCGTCCTCGCTCACCGTGAGCATGACCACTTTGAGCGTAGGTTCGAGTTCCTTGAATGACGCGATTGAATCAACGCCGCGTGCACCGGGCAGGTGGTTATCCAGAAGAACGAGTTCAACGGACATTGATCTGACTAAGCGCAGCGCCTCGCTCACGTCGCCTGCTTCGCAGACCACGTCAAATCGCTCATCATAAGAAAGCAGGCTGACCAGTCCGCGGCGGAACAGTGGATGATCATCGACGACCATCAGTCTGGATTTTTCAGTCATGTTTTTTGAGTATCTGGCACCATGGACATTGCAGCAGAAATTTGTACCGGTCGTCCCTCCCCGGAAGCATCAGCGGTCGGTAGAGCAGTGCGAATGGTGCTCGACTGTGGCACACAAAGTGTTACTGTTGTACCTGAGCCTTGGATCGAATCTACCGACAGCGTCGCTCCGATCATCTCTGCGCGTTCGCGCATGATGTTCATCCCGACATTGAAAAGCGACGGCCCCGCGCGGGTATCAAATCCCTTGCCATCGTCACGCACGAGCAGACGCCATGTCGTTCCGCGAACAAGCTCGATATCAACACGACTGGCCTGCGCATGCTTGCGTATATTCGACAGCGACTCTTGGAGCACATTCAGGACTTGAATCTGCACATCGGGAGCCAACTCGGGACTCGTGCCGCTAGTCTCAAAATTGGCTTTCAGCCCGGACTGATTTTGGAATTTCTGAAGCGTTTCCTGGATGGCCGTTTGTATCTCGCCTGAACCCACTCGCGTCCGAAAGTGTACTAGCAACTCGCGTACATCTGAGATACTGTTGGCCAGTCCAGCATCGAGCTCGGCGAGAACAAAGGTAGCCATGTCTTGATCGCCCTTGTCGATGGCCTTGCGTAGTAGATGAATCTGAATCTTCAGGAAACCCAGCGATTGGGCGATCGAGTCGTGCAGCTCGCGGGCAATGAAGTGACGTTCTGTCGATATTGCGGACTCGCGGTCCAAGGCGCGCATGCGCTGGTTTTCCAGTGTGACCGCCAGATGCCGGGAAATCGAATCGATTAATTCCTTGCGCCCCTCATCCAGTACGATCTCTCGCCGGTAGTAGAGTGCTATCTCGGCCAGCGTACGTTGCTGAGCGCGAACCGGCACATAGATCAGACTTCGCATACCCGCGAGGCGGCAAGGGTGCAAGGCTTCGGGGGCAAGGTCGTCCAGCAGTAAGCGCTGTGCGGAGGATTTCGTCATCAATTCAGCCAGCGCCTGCGTGCCTGAGCGCAGGTATTGCTCGGTCGTCGGCGTCTTCATGCTCTCATGGTTCATCGCTATCGAAAAACCAGCGTCTCCGATACCGCAGAGGCGCAGCGCAACGGCATCGGCTTGCATCAAGTCGCACACACGACTGCTGAGGTCTATCGACAGGTTTTCCAGGCTGGCGTCAGCGAGAAAATTGCTGAATGCATACAGGCTTTCGAGGTGTTCTTTCTGATTCCTCAATTCGCGCATCGGACCAAGAGCATATCGCCAGAACGCGATAAAAAGACCTCCGACAAGGATTATGACCATCGTCATATAGGTCGTGGTCGCCGAGCCTGTTTGCGCACGGAACGCCAGCAAGGCTGCGATAAGGATGGGGACTAACCAGAACAGGCCCAAGCCCAGAGACCAGTGAATTTTTGAGTGAGGCGTTTGCAAGCGGTGGGCTCCTCAAGACGGACTTCACGTTTGCAACCCGTCTCGTCCTTCCGCTGGCTTGGCTGCTGCCGCTTGCCCTTGCCAGACAGGCGCACTAAAGGGGTGCCTGTACTCTACCGGAATGGCCATGGCGCTCAATAACTATTTTGAGGTAGGCAGACATTGTTCGAAAGTAGTATGTATTGTTGATTTGTTATTATTTTTTGCTTGTGCCTAGGGCCTAGGGCCTAGGCGCTGACAATCTGGGATTTCAGTGCGCTGACTTTGTCGAGGATGACCGCGATATCAGCCGGCTCGATCCCACCATCTTTCAGTGTCTGACCAAACAGATGCACCACCAGATCGAAATCCGCCTCGGTCACGCGCAAATGTCTGTGCGCGTCAGCCATATTGCGGCCCGTGTAAGCGGAAGCATCCTCGCCCATCGCGACGGAGACAAATGCAATCTGATGTTCGATCAGCTTTTCAAGCGGCACACCAGAAAAATAGCCACGTAGCTGCTGCTGCGCCATGACTTGCTTGTAGAACGACTTCACGATGACCGAAATGGCCGGTGTTCGTCCATATTTTTCAAACAAGGTCTGACTCATAAGAGTTGCCGGAAAAATAATGTCAATTACTAAAGATTTACAAAGCGCGATTGTGAGCCAATTCTGGATTGCTTGCCTGAGGGAATTGTTTTTGGAGTGAAAGTAGGTCGCATTGAGTGAAGGGTCTGAGAGGGGAAACGGTGATCGTATGGTTTGTCGCTTGGTGGGCCGCCTCTCTGAGGTGCTGCTGGCCACTGATAAAATCTGGTTCTACGTCTGACTGGCAGACACCATTACGCCCATACCATGTTCAGTTATCGCCACGGCTTCCACGCTGGGAACCACGCCGATGTGCTCAAGCACATGGTACTGATACAGCTGCTCGCTTATCTGAACCAGAAAGATGCTGCCTATATGGTGATCGATACCCATGCAGGCGCAGGCGTCTATCAACTCGACAGCGACTACGCCAGCAAGAGCGGTGAATTCGAGACCGGCATCGCCCGCTTGTGGGGGCAAGAAGATGTGCCCGATATCGTCGCGGACTACCTGCAAGTTGTCCACGCGATGAACCCGTCGGGGCGCCTGCGTCATTATCCGGGGTCGCCTTTCATTGCCGAACAGCGGATGCGAGAGCAGGATCGGTTGCGCCTGTTCGAGCTTCATTCCACTGACATCCGCCTGCTCGAAGACAACTTCCGCAAACTCGAAGCCCACCAAGCCGCCAACGGTATTCGGCATCATGCGCGTGGCAAGCGTGTGATGATCCAGCGCGCTGATGGTTTTGCAGGGCTGAAGGCCTTGCTGCCTCCGCCGTCGCGCAGAGGACTGGTCCTGATCGATCCTCCGTATGAAGACAAGGATGACTACCGCAAAGTGAAAGCAGCTATCGAGGATGCGCAGCGCCGCTTTGCCACCGGCATGTATGCCATCTGGTATCCGGTGCTGGGTCGGCTCGAATCGCAGCAACTGCCCGAGAGGCTAAAACGTTTGGCGGCTTCTGACTGGCTGCAGGTGACGCTGTCGATCGGCGCGCCGGCCGAGGGGCGCGGCTTGCACAGCAGCGGGATGTTCATCATCAACCCGCCCTGGACCCTGGAGGCCAGCTTGCAGAAGGCCATGCCCTGGCTGGCCAACCTGCTCGGGCGCGATGGCGCGGGCCGCTTTCAGATTTTGAAGGGCTCGGCGTCGGTGCCTGTCAAGGAGCGCCAAGAATGAACAAGGCCTTCGTCAAGGAACCCAGTGGCGACGACGATGATGACGACTTGGGCGCGGGCTTGCCGCCCATTCCTGCGGGCGCGAAAAATTACATGACGCCGCAGGGCTATCAGCGCATCCGCGAAGAGCTGTTGCAGCTGATTGATGTTGAGCGTCCCGAGATCGTCAGGGTCGTGCACTGGGCGGCATCGAATGGCGACCGCTCCGAAAATGGTGACTATATTTACGGCAAGCGACGGCTGCGCGAAATCGATCGGCGCATTCGCTTTCTGACCAAACGCCTCGATCTGGCCGAGGTGGTTGATCCCGCGGTTCATCATGGTAGTGATCAGGTGTTCTTTGGCGCGACCGTCACGTATGTGAACGGCCTCGGTAACGAGCACACCGTGACTATCGTTGGTATTGATGAGCTCGATCCCCTGCATGGCAAAATCAGTTGGGTCGCACCCGTCGCTCGAGCACTGACCAAGGCGCGCGAGGGTGACGTGGTCATGCTCCACACGCCGTCTGGCGCGGACGAGTTGGAGATACTTAGTGTGCAGTATCCAGCGCCTGCTTGACGTAAAATGTCGCGT
Source organism: Pseudomonadota bacterium (assembly GCA_041174665.1). Lineage (GTDB taxonomy): Bacteria > Pseudomonadota > Gammaproteobacteria > Burkholderiales > Burkholderiaceae_D > Pernthalerella. The sequence continues at coordinate 689 of JBEDGK010000096.1, read as the reverse complement.
TTTCCGGATTCGTCTTCGCAGGAACGCATGTCGATCATTTTCCCCACGCTGAATCATCCTTTGCGCGCGCCTCTGGCGGCTGAGATTCACTCTCGGCCGCCGATACGGCTCGAGGCGCCGGAACGTATTACACATCTGGCGGTTCATGGTCGCAACGAGGTGGCGGCGGATGCGTCGACCGGGCTGCAGACGCAGTTGCTATCAGACCTGTGCGTTCACTTTGGGGTGACGCCACCTGCGGGAGAGGCGAAATACTTTTTCCATGATTTCGGTCGTTTTCGCTTGAAATGGGAGTGCCACACCGAGTTCGCCAGCTACACTTTCGTCTCCAGCGCTCGCAGCGCGCCCACGCAGGATGATCTGTTTGCCCAAATGCCTTCCGCCGATCTGCCGCAGCATTGGTTGCTGCGTCTGCAGGGCAAGCTGATGGTGGCCACGCATATCATCCTTGAGGTGGCGGCCCAGTCGTCTGATGACACCGTGCCACATATGCGTCGGCTGTTCGAGGGTAATGCCATCGTCGGATGCGAAGCTTCGCAGGCAGCTCAGGTGTGGACGGATTTTCAGATTCAGTCTGACGGTTTTGTGCGTTTCGTCGTGCGCGATGCCGGTCTCAAGGGGCAGCAGGCAGGGCGACTGGTGCAACGATTGCTGGAGATCGAGACTTATCGAATGATGGCCCTGCTGGG
>JBEDGK010000095.1:0-9253 GCA_041174665.1 Pseudomonadota bacterium | reverse complement strand
CCAGCGCGTCGCCCTCGACCAGCTCGCCACGCTCCAGCGTCAGCGTCGCATCAGGTAGGTCGCGCAGCAAGCTGCGATTCGATTCAGTGACCACGATGCACAGCGCTGGCTCAAGCTCATGCAGCTTGCGCAGCGATTCTGCATATTGATTGGCCAGCACCGGAGCGAGTCCTTGAAAAGGCTCATCCAGCAGCACCAGTTTCGTGCCCGCCATCAGCGCGCGCCCCAGTGCCGCCATTTTGCCCTGCCCGCCCGATAAAGCGGCGCCAGACCGAGCGAGCATGGGTTCGAGCTGCGGCACCACGTCGAGCACGCGCTCAAGGCGCCGTTTGATTTCTGCTTCGGGCAAACCGAGCACTTCGCATGGCAAGCGAAGGTTTTCTTCGACGGTGAAAGTCGGATACATCGCTCGGTCTTCTGGCGCATAGCCGATACCGAACTCGGTACGACGATAACCGGGTACGGACGTGATATCCGTGCCGTTGATCGAAATACTTCCTGAAGACAGCGGCAACAGCCCCATGATCGCACGCAGCAGCGTGGTCTTGCCCGCGCCGTTACGTCCGACGACAGCCAGTAGCTGGCCGGGCGAGAACTCCGTCTCAATACCGCGCAATACCGTGATGCCGGCGATGCGTGCGCTGACCTTGTGTATCTTCAGCATCTCATTCTCCGATGACGTTCTTGCGGATCTCCGGATCGGCGAGCACCTGTGCCGGTATGCCATCGGCAGCGATGCGGCCGGCGATCCATGCCGCGACACGGGTCGAATAATGCGACACGATGTCCACATCGTGCTCGACGAATATTGCGCTCACTTTCTGTTGATCCAGAGCCTTCATGATCGTCGCCATCAGGCCATGCTTCTCGTCGCTCGAGACTCCCGAAGTCGGCTCATCCAGAATCAGCAGCCGCGGCTTCATTATCAGCGCCATCGCGATATCCAGAAGCTTGCGCTGCCCTTCAGGCAATGCCCCGGAGAGTTCTTCTGCACGGCGCGCGAGGCCAACCATCTCCAGCACATGTTCAACCTCGGCGTTATCAATGGCTCTGGCGAGCGGCATCCACAGGCCGAGCTTGTTACGCTTGCCGGCAGCAGCAATGCGAACGCAGTCGCGCACGCTGTGCTCAGTGAACAGTTGCGGTAGCTGGAAAGAGCGCACCATGCCACGCAGCGCAATGGCTCGCGGTGACATACCGGTAACCTCTTTACCCTCGAAGAAAACTTGACCTGATTGGGGACGAATCAGCCCCGTGCAAATGTTGATGAAGGTTGTCTTGCCCGCGCCGTTCTGTCCGATGACGGCCAGCCGCTCGCCCTCGCTCAACGAAAAATTGATATCGTCAGCAACTACGACGGCGCCGAACGCCAGCTGCAAGTCTCGGGTCTGAAGCAGTGGCACGCTCATGCATCCTCCTGCTTCGGCAGGGGTTTTTGTTCCAGCATGGCCGAGATGCCGCGTGGCGCGAGGAACACCATCGCGATCAGCACGAAGCCTAGCACCATCTGCCAGGCACCCGTGAGGTAGGCCGCTGCAAACAGCTTCACGAATTCAAAGATTCCCGCGCCAATGAACGCACCGACCGGATGACCGACTCCTCCAAGAATAGCGACGAACACGATCTCGCCCGAGCGCACCCAATAACCCATCTCCGGCGTGACCAGCCCTTGGGCGATCGCGAAGATCGCGCCCGATAGCCCGCACAAGGTCGCCGAGATGATGTAGCCGATCCACAGCGCTTGGTAGGCAGAGATCCCCACATATTCGAGCCGAGTCTCATTGGTCTTGATCGCGGCCAGCGCCTGCCCCGCGACCGAGCGCAGGTAGCGATGCACCAGCCAGCCGCACAGCAAGGCCAGCACCACGCCGACGACCAGCAGCAGGCTTTCAAACTCATCACGTCCCAGCGTCATGCCGAAGAACGGCGAGCGCTCCAGACGCAGACCATCTGTGCCGCCGGTCAAATTAAAAAACTTGCCGAGCGCAGCAAAAAGCACCATCGACAGCGCGAGATTCAACATGCCAAAGAAAATCGCGCGGTAGCGCACCACAAAAGAGCCAACGATGACACCAAAGACGAGGCCAGTAGCGGCACCGATCGCCAGCAGTAAGGCGCTATCGAGCTGCGCCCACTGCCGGGCGATGAAGGCCACCGCATAGCCACCAAGGCAAACGAACATCGCGTGACCGAATGAAATCTGCCCAGAGATGATGAGTATCGAGATACCCAATGCGGCAATGCCAAATGCCGTACCAAGGATCAGCGGCGTCTTGATCCATGGCATGGCCACCGGCAGCAGCAGCGCCAGCAGGGCGAGCACGACCACCATGATTTTTGCGCGCGCCATCACACCCTCCTCGCTTGTGCGACGGAGAACAATCCTTGAGGACGGAACAGCAGCACCAGCACCATGATCAGGAAGGGCACCAGCACTTCCACCTCGGGGAATAGATACACCGTGAACGAGCGCGCGAGGCCGATCAGGATCGCGGCGACCAAGGCACCTTCAATCTGGCCCAGACCAGCGGTCGCGACCACTGCGAATGACAGCACGATCATCTCACCGCCAATCCCGGGCACCCAGGACACGGTGGGCGACGCCAGCGCGCCCGCCAGCGCACCGAGAATCGAACTCACAACGAAAGTCATCAGCGAGATCCGCTTCACATTAATGCCCAGTGCGGTCGATACCTCGCGGTTGTGAGACACGGCGACGATCTGCCGGCCAATGCTGGAAAATTTGAGGAAGCTGCGTAGCGCGACAAACACGGCGATGGCCACGCCCGGCAGCACAAGCAACTGATAGCGCGTGTAGGTAATTCCCAGCACTTCCGTGGTACCGAGGTAATTGACAATCTCCGACACGAAGTAAGGTTGCGTGCCCCACACCAGACGCTGCAGGTCTTCAAAGATCATGAACGCGGAGAAGGTGATCAGCAACTGCAGGATAGGATCTTTGCTGTAGATGTGCTGCATCAGCGTGGTTTCCATCAGCGCACCGAAGACGGTGCCGATGATGATCGCCGCCAGTGGCAAGATCAGCAGCGACCACGCGGGCGCGGCGCCCTGCGATGTCGCCCACAGTCCAAGACTGGCGGCCATATAACCGCCCAACGCATAAAAACTGCCGTGCGCCATATTGACTATGTTCATCACGCCGAACACCAGCGTCATGCCCAGCGCGACCAAGAAAAGCAAGGCGGCGTAGGACAGGCCGTCCAACACCGCCAGAATGTAAATGTCCTGCGCCATGTGCTGCCTCTTGATTTTTGTGAGGGGTAATCAGCTCACGTGACACACCGGCGCTGGCGTGTCACGCTTCGGTACCGAGATCAGTACTGCTTGAAACGCGGGTTGTTGACCAGCTCTGGCTTGAGCGTCTTGACCCACTCCGGCGACTTTTGCCCTACGGGCGTCGTGATCAGATCCGCCGGATAGATGACGATCTTCTCCAGTGTCGGGAAGTTGTAGGCCGGAGTCTTGCGGGTCAGGCCCAGCAACTGATCTTCGAGGCCTTGGCCATCTTCTCGGATCTTCACAGTGCCGGTCAGCCCACGGAACTCGAGACCGCGCATGGCATCGGCCATCTGCTCTGTGCCTGGCCACTGACCTTTATTCGTTTTGATTGCTTTTTCGATTCCCGCTTTCAGACCATCCAGGGCTTGAACCATGTGGTAGACACAGTAGATGGGGTAGGCGCCGGTCTTGTCCTGAAACTTCTTCACGAAATTCTTGAGCTTGGGTTCCTCTTTGTACTGCGGATGCAGGAAATAGTGGTCACCGCGCGCGCCAACAATTACGCCATCCGGGAGCGCCGGGCCAAGGCGTTCGAGCGAGCTCTCTGCCAGCGGCAGGACGAACAGCGAGGTCTTCATCAGTCCGCGTTGAGACGCCTGGCGCACAAAGGTGTCGAGGTCGCCACCCCAAGACGTGGAAAGAATGACTTCTGGGCGCAGCGCCTGCAGACGGCTGATTTCGGTCGAGTAATCCGTCGCACCGAATTTAGGGAACAACTCGGCGACGATCTTCACATCCGGTTTCATCGCCAGCAGCGTGTTACGGAAGAGTTCCCAGGAATCGCGGCCCCATGCATAGTCCTGATTCATCACCGCGATGGTTTTCAGGTCGGGCTTGGTCTTGAGCAGGTACAGAACCGTCGAGACCATTTCCGTGGTCGCATTCGCTTGCGTACGAATCACGTATTTGTAGCGCTTGTCTTCAAGTACTTTCTCGGTGCCGCAGTCCCATAGGATATTCAGCACTTTCAGATCTTCGGCCACTGGCGCGATGATGTTGCAGTTCCCGCTGGAGATCGCCGAGAGCATCACTTTGGTATCGCCCTCTTGCACGACACGGCGGTACTCCGAGAGCAGTTTGTCCGCGCCGACACCTTCATCGATGAAGGTGGGAACGATCTTCACGCCACCGATGCCGCCAGCCGCATTCAGCTGCTCGATGTACAGCTCGGCCGCTGCCTTGGCAGGCACACCGAATACCGAGGCCGGGCCAGAGAGGAACGTCGTGATACCGACTTTCAGCTCGGCTGGCTTGTTCTGAGCGATCGCGCCCGACAAGGCCAGCGCTGCAGCCATGCCTACAAGCAAGCGCGATAGTGCAATTATCTTCATGTTAAAAGTCTCCAGCGAAGAAAGCTGTTCAAATATTTGATCCGTATGATTTTTTTCGCATTGAGGCGCGGCGTTGACGAAACGCCGGCTGCGGGAATCGGCAAGTGCGCTGTGACCGATCATCTGGAGCTGGCGCGCAAGCGAAGCGAATATGTTGTCGAATTGACTATCGCGCGACTGATCGCCTTCCAAGGACCGTGAGAGTCTGACCGACGAAGGTTCTTTCGGCAAGACGAGTTTTTTAAAGAGCCCATTTTGAAAATACGAATCCATCAATAGGCTCTGGCGCACAGCACCAAATTACGTGTGAATTCAGTGTTTGCATGGGCTTTTCCCCTATGAAATCGCACTGCAACAAAACGGCCAATTATGCTGGGTCTTTTCTTGTGCAATGACAGGCTAATAGTAACTAGCTGTTGACAGGAAAAAAAGAGCCATGCAACATGTTTCCAAGAGAACAGGCGTTTGGGTCGACCAGACGCCTGTTGTCCCATGTCGTAAAAGAAGAAGAATCGGCTGGGCGCCCTACGCTACAGAACGGCAAGGCGGGTAGTCGGCCAATACGCGCGTAATCAGGCGACTTATTATCACCACGGAGGAAGACTCATGAAAAAAACCGGTTTGTTGGCATCCATGCTGGCAGCACTATGCATCAGCACGGCACCGTCGGCACAATCGCAGGAACTCTACTGGACAACCAGTGGTTTCTTCGGTCCTTTTAACATCCAGGGCCTGATCCCGACCTACCCGAAAGCCAAGGACATCACGATCCCCGTGTCGATGTGGATCCTGAAGCACCCGAAAGGCGTGGTCGTGTTCGACACGGGTAACAACGTTGCGATCTCGGATGGCGCTGACAACTGCAAGAAGTATTGGGCTGCTGGCAGCTGCGACTTCCTGAAGCCGAGCCAGACGCGCGGCGACGTGATTGACCAGCAGTTGGCCAAGGTGGGCATCAAGGTTGATGACGTCAAAGTCGTGATCAGCTCCCATAGCCACTTGGACCACTCCGGTAACATCGCGATGTTCCCGAAGGCGATCCACGTGTTCCAGAAGAAGGAACTGTATCAGGGCTACTGGCCTGAGAAGTTCCAGGGTCGCGAGACCAACGGCACCTTCGTGTTGAACGACCTGGTGGCCGCTCGTGCCTACAACTACATGGAACTCGAAGGTGACTACGACCTGTTCGGCGACGGCACGGTGCAGATCCTCTCGACCCCTGGCCACACGCTCGGCCACCAGTCGTTGAAAGTCAAGCTGCCCCAGACCGGCAGCGTGATCATCTCCCAAGATGCGATCTGGATGCAGGAAAATGCTGACGGCTACGTCGCTGGCCTCAACTTCAGCGTTCAGGCATGGAGCAACTCGGCGAACCGCCTGAAGTTCATGCGTGACCTCGAAGGCGCGAAGCTGTTCTTCCCGCACGATGCTGGCCAGTTTGAAAAGAACGGCCGCAAGTGGATGAAGTAATTCATCATCCGCTGTAAGCGTAAAAAGCCCCCGTTATGCGGGGGCTTTTTTTAACCCCCAGCGTACTGCCCGGCGTCACGGCAGTCGTGTTGTCTGTCGCAGCATGATGGCGCAATCGCCCTTCGGGGGCAGTGTCCACCGCTCGTGCCGGACAGACCCCAAGAGAAGTAAGATCTGCTGCAATGATAGAACTACACAACGTCGTAAAGCGGTACGGTTCCAAGACCATCATCCACAACATCTCGTTCGACGTAAAAAAAGGCGAGATCGTCGGTTTCCTTGGTCCAAATGGTGCGGGCAAGACCACCACCATGCGCATGATCGCCGGTTTCACCGAAGCGACCTCCGGCACCGTGAAAGTTGCAGGCTTCGACATGGCCACCGAGCGCGCGCAAGCGGCTGCTCGGCTGGGTTATCTGCCCGAGAGTCCCCCCCTGTATGACATCCTGGATGTCACCAGTTACCTTAACTTCGTCGCGCGGGCCAAGGGTGTGCCGGTGTCGCAGATCCCCCAAAATCTGGAGCGTGTGATTGCCGCCTGCCGATTAGAGGCCGTGACCACCAAAGAATGCTACAAGCTGTCCAAAGGCTATCGCCAGCGTGTCGGACTCGCGCAGGCGCTGCTCGGCAATCCGGATGTGCTGCTGCTCGATGAGCCCACCGCCGGCCTCGACCCGGGACAGATTCAGGAAACGCGCGAAGTCATACGCAACTTCGGTCGTGAGAACTCCGTGCTGATCTCCACCCACATCCTTCCGGAGGTCACACTCATCTGCCAGCGCGTGGCGATTATCAACGGCGGCCGTATTCTCGCGGTCGACTCCCCCGAAGGTCTGCAGCGCAAGGCTGACCAGAGCAACAGCGTGATGTTGGACGCCAGCGGTGACCGCAATGCACTTGAACAGTCGCTGCGCTCGGTCGATGGCGTCACCGGCCTCGTCATTCATTCTCATCCGGTGCGTGCTGGCGTACTGAGCATCGACTGCCTGGTCCAGAACGATGAGGGCATTGAAGCCCGCATAGCTCGTGCAATCACCGGTACCGGTGAACTCTATCGTCTAGAACGCCGCCAGCCTACGCTGGAAAACGTCTTCCTGAGCTATGTCGGCCACGAAGGTGGACCGACCTCCACCGACACTCACAAGGAGGCCGCATGAACGCGCTGACTGGCCTTCGGGCTGTCTATGTAAAGGAGATGCTCAGCTATTTCCGCTCGCCGATTGCTTACTTCGTGATCGCCGTGTTCCTGCTCGGAACCGGCTATTTTTTCACGTACAACATCTTCATGACCGGCGTGGGCACAATGGACTCCACCCTGCAGAACATGGGCATTCTGCTGCTGATCATCTCGCCGGTGCTGACCATGCGCATCTTCTCAGCAGAGTACAACGCTCGTACGATGGAGCTGCTGATGACACTGCCACTGGAAACCTGGCAAGTCGTGGTGGGCAAATATCTGGGTGCGGTGAGCATCTTTATACTGATGACGGCGGCCACCTGCATCAATCTGATCCCTCTCTACCTGTACGGCACGCCACAGACACTCAACATTGTCTCTGGCTACATCGGCTTCATCCTGCTCGGCATGGCCTGCATCGCGATCGGTCAGTTCTTCTCGGCGCTGACCGAGAACCAGATCGTCGCAGCACTCATCACTATTCCTGTACTCCTTGGGTTCTGGTTCGTCGGCCATCTGCAGACACTGCAGTCCTCGTTGTTGATGCGCGATCTAGTGGCTCACTTGTCCTTTGCGCTTCACTTCGCGGATTTCATCCGTGGCCTGTTGCGGTCTGAGGGCATGCTGTATTTCGCCGCAGTGATCGCCACAGCGCTCACCCTCAACACCAGCTATCTGCAGCTGCGTCGTTGACAAGAATTTCTAGGTATTTGATCCATGGATAAATCATTCCGTTACGGCTTGTTACTGATAGCAGGTTTGCTGCTGCTGGCGGGCTCGTCATTCGCCAGCGCACTCATTGTCAACTCTTCCGCATTCGCCATTGCGCTGATGATGTCTGGACTGGGGCTGTCGAGCTACTCTCTGTGGCAGCTCCGCGGCGAACTATTTCTGCTGCTGCGCGGCCAGCGTGGCGAGCTGCTGGTGATGACCGCTGCGCTAATCGCGTTGTATGTGGCGATCGCGTGGACCTCGTCGTTGTTCCCGGCACGCGTGGACATGACAGCCAACCGTGAGCATTCGCTGGCGCAGCAGACCATCCACATGCTCAAGTCTATCGACAAGCCGGTGCGTATTACCTTCTTCCATGACCGGGGCATGCGCGAGACGGTCGAGCTGTACGAGCAGTTCGCCGCGCAAAACGACAAAATCACCGTCGAGTTTTTTGACCCAATGCTCAATCCCTCTCAGGCCAAGATGCGCGGTGTGGAATTCGCAGGCACGGCGCTGATGGAAAGTGAGGGGCGCAAGCTGACTGTCAATGGCCCGACCGAGACCGACATTGCCAACGGCATCCTGCGCGTTACGCAGGGCAAACAGCAAGTGGCCTGCTTCCTTGAAGGGCACGGCGAGCCTGATCCGTTCAGCCTTGAGTCTCATGACCATACGGAGGGTGCCGCCGGTCACTCACACGGGCTGGAGCAGAAAATCGTCACACATGAAAAGCATGGTATGGCCAAGGCGCGCGGCGCGCTGGAGGCAATGAATTATCTGGTCGAGAAAGTCGCGCTGACCCGCAGCAACGCCGATCTGGCGCGCTGTTCTCTCCTGATTGTCGCTGGCCCGACACTGCCCTTGCTGGCGGGTGAGTTGAAGACGATTGAAAGCTATCTCGACAACGGCGGCAATGCGTTATTCCTTCTTGATCCTTTTGTGCAGGTCGGCCTTGAGCCAGTGCTCGCGAAGTTTGGCGTCGTCGCCGACAAAGGCATGATCATCGATGAGGCCAGCCATTTCTGGGCCGACGTGTCCGCGCCTGCCGTCACTGACTACAACCGCCATGAGGTGACGACCAAGCTGCCGCTGACCTTCTTCCCTGGCGCGAGACCGTTGTTCCCGACCGCGAAGCCCGTGGCGGGCGTCTCCGTGAGGCCTCTGGTGAACTCATCAAAGAACAGCTTCAGCTCCATAGACAAGACGCGTGCAGAATTCGTCAAGGGCGAAAGCAAGCAGGGTCCGCTGACCATGATGGTCA
>JBEDGK010000094.1:0-4408 GCA_041174665.1 Pseudomonadota bacterium | reverse complement strand
GTGAGTACAACAAAGGTGATCAGCCATTCGACAAGCTTGCTGGCATTGTCGTGGGCAGATCCGTCGAGGATCTCCATGATCCGGCGCTGGAGTGATTGCATGATGATGTCTTGCGGTCTGTAGCGAGGTGCTGCCGGGGTGGGTACCGGCGTCGTTCAAAAAACAGCAAAGGCTGGCAGCGCCAGCCTGAGCCTTGGGATCCTTTCGGAGCCTGAATAACAGGCTCCGAAAGCGCTGGCCGCAGCAAGCGGCCGGAGCAGGGGTATCAGCCGGCGATATGTTCCGACACGCGCTTTTGGTTCGCGTCGATTTTTTCGCGAAGCGAGATCACCTGATCACGCATCTCGTTACCGGCATCCTGGATGTTGTTGAGCTTTTCTTTGAGCTCGCTGGCATCGCGGAAGGTGTCGTCGATCATCTTGCGCGTCTCGATCGAGCTGCTCCTGATGGTACGAACAACTTCCTCGATCTCCATCACGCGGCTTTCATTGCCGTGATGCGAAGCCGATTCCATCTGCTGCTTGAGCTCACCGTCAAGCCACTGACCGTTAGTGTCAGCGACTTCGTCGATGTAGTTGACCATCTCTTCATTCAGTTCGTAGAAGGTCTGGCTGACTTCGCCCAGCGCACGGATCGCCTCAGCCATCTTGAGTGCGATGGAAGCCATCTTGCGGTTGATCTTGGTGCGATGGTCAAGGTACTCAACCTTGACGCGGTTAGCCATCGACAGCTGGAAGGCTTCCTGGTCAGCATTGGTCGGGTTCAGCTGCTCGATCATCATCAGACGGTTACGGAACACATCGTCCGTGGTACGCATGATCAGCTCGCGGTTACCGGCGGCGTTAATCAGGTAGCTCTGCTGGGCGTCGGTGATGTTTTCTTCGATGGTGCTTCGCGCCACCTGAATCTGGCCGACATTGAATTGAACAATCGCCTCGATATCAAAAATCGCGCGCTTGTTTTTTGCAATCATATTCTTGATGACATCACTCATGAATATCTCCTGTATTGAGTGGCTGTTATATAGGGTCTCGGGCCTCAGGCGCCGACGTGCGATTCTTCCGGCAGCGTCATGGGAACGGAGCGGATCAGGCGGTTCACGTAGATCACGCCCTTGCCCTGTTCATCCATGTTCGCCTCTTCGTACAGCATCCGGTAGATGTAGTCGGCCTGGTCGGCAGATACCGTCGCGTGCAGGATCTCGGTCTTGGGGATCTCGGGCAGATTGCCAGCCAGAGATGCGCGGCCGATCGGGTTCCCGCGAACGCTATAGAAATGACAGTCGTTGATCCCCTTGTGATGCAGCAGCTCCAACAGTTTCGTGGCGCCACCCTCATACAGGATGCAGGTGATCAGACGCGTATAGTCGATGTACGGGATGTCCGGATGTTCGTTCTGGCTCATCGTCTTTTCCTCTCAATGGTCAGAGTGATTAGTCTTTGAGCAGATTCGGCGGGATGTAAGTCGCCGCCTGCAGCAGCGGGGTCACGTACACGTAACCCATGCCCGGTGTATCCAGCCTGCCGGCGAGGAAGATCCTCTCGAAGATGCGGTCGATCTGATCCTGCGGTACCAGCACGCTGATGATCTCGCGCTCGACGTCTACCGCGACGCCGAGAATACCGAGACGCTCACGCACACCGGTGCCCACACCCAGGTGCACGGTCGAGCCCTGTACACCGACTTCCAGCAGCGAATCATTGATTGTGTCTGCGAGGCCTTTTTGTACCACGCAGGTAATCAGAGCCACTTCGGTCAAATTCGTAACTTTACGCTTGGCCATTAGGTTCCCCTTTTAATTCTGTATGTAATTCTGGTTTCTGTTGATTCGTTGATGTCGGATCAGTCCGCTGCTGCGGCCATCTCTTGCTTCACCTTGTACTGTACATAGACGCCGAGTGCGAGCACAGCGACGATGGGCGCGATCGAGGCAGCGGCCAGAATGCCGAAGCCTTCCACAGCCTGCACCGCACCGCCCATGCCCAGACCCATGGCCAGCACCAGCGGCACGGTTACCGGACCCGTGGTCACGCCAGCACTATCCCAGCCGATGTTGACGAACTCTTCCGAGGACATCATGGTCAGGACCACGCCGATGACGTATCCGGGGATCAGGACGTAGAGCAGGTTGTAGCCAAAGATCAGCTTGGTCACGCCCAGCAGAATACCGGTGGAGACACCGCCAGCGACGGCATACATCAGCATCGATTTCTTGAACGAGCCGTTGGTCATGTTCTGCACCGTGGAACCCAGCGCATTCAGCGCAGGCTCAGCCAGCGTCGCACCAAAGCCTAACACCCATGCGAAGACGCAAGCGATGATGGTGCCCCAGAACGGGCCGTAGAGATTGCCGTACTCAGCATTCTCACCGGGCAGCAGCAGACGCTCAGGCAGGGTGATGCTTTGGAATGCACCCGGCACCAGGCTACCGGCTTGATCGCCCAGAGACGACAGACCGTACAACAGGCCGATGTTGAACACGCACATACCCACCACCGACAGCACCAGGCCATAGCTGATGATGAAAGCGTTCGGGAGGCGAGTGCGCAGAATGCCGAACAGGATGATCATCAGGAAGATCACGAGCGGCACGATCGCCTGCACGCCATCCTTGATCGGACCCATCAGGATCTTGTCCCAGGTCGACACGTCGCCGCCTGCCGCCGTCTTCATGGCTTCTGCGACGACCAGATTGGCCGCATTCATTTCGTCAACGGTCACCGTCAAGCCGAAATAGACACCCACGATCAGCACCGCAATGATCGGGAAAATCGACGCCAGGGTCACGATGCCGAAACCGGACAGCGAGCTGTCACCCTTGCCGCCTGAGGAGGCGATACCGATACCCAGCGCCAGCACCAGGGGCACAGTCACTGGACCAGTGGTCACTGCGCCGCAGTCCCATGCCAAGCCAACGATCGACGACAGCAATGGATCTGTCGCACAGTAAAGCGTAAGGATAGTGGTCGGAATAAGCGCAAGGTAGATCAGCGGTTTCAGGCTCCAGCCGTACAAGAAGCGCATTGACCCAATCACCGCCGCAAAGCCCACGCCGATACCGACAGCAAGCACGGTGGTTTCGGTCTGTACCTGGAGCGCGTAGAACAGGGCAGGTGCTTTGGTCGGATCCACCAGCGAACCGGCAATCTTCAGTGTGCCGATCGCGGGTTCCGCGTACGTCACGCCGATACCTAGCAGGCCGGCGATGATCAACACCCCGACCAGTGGCAGCTTCTTCGGTAGCGTGTTGCCGATGATGTCACCAAAGGGCATCAGGCCAAGCTTCAGACCTTCCATGAAAATCATCAGGCCGACGATCACGGCCACGAGGCCCAGAGTGATTTCCGTCGCGCCGAGAATTGACCGCTGCAAGACGATCAGCTGGAACAGCACCAGATAAGCTGCGAGTGGTATCACCGCAGAGATCTGCTCCATGATGCGCACATGCAGGTACGGCTGCAGCAGGTTGTAGATGTCTGAACCCGTTAGCTGAAGCTTCTCTGGACGCATCGGGATTTCTTTCCCGTTCTTGTCCAGCTTTGGCTTCGGTATCATTTTGGTGTAGCTGATCGAGTCGGAATCGACGGTCACAGCCTGCACATAATCGCCGAAGCGAATGTTCTTTGCCATGCTTCCCCCCTCACAATGAATGTTACTGCTTGGCAAGAATACTTGATGGAAGACTCAATTGACAATCGGTAAATGATATTTGATAGAAACCTGACAATGCACTGGCTGCTCCGACAAGCGCATCAACACACGTTTTGCAGTGCAATAGGGATGAGGGTGATATCCGTTTATAAATAACTGTTTAAATAAACAAGCGAGTTGTTCGGAGTTAGTATCGGTGGGTCTGCCAGTAGCCTGTTTGATGTCGTTATTTGTCGGATGCGCATCGATGCATCTGAATTCCCAATGACACTCGTTTGTCAATTAAGCATCCAATTGTGGTGTTGCCGGATATATCGCGCTAGTCAAAGTCGATTAATCTCGAACGGCCGCCAGCGCGCTCCTATAATCCCACGCGACATTCAAGCGAGTCTGATTGAACAATGAGAAAAGTCATCATCCTGGGGGCGGGGCAAGTGGGATCGTCGGTCGCGGCCAATCTGGCGTCCGAGGACAACGACATCACAGTCATCGACCTGAATGAAGAACGCCTGAGATCACTGGCAGACAAATTCGACTTGCGCACCGTGCAGGGTAATGCGGCGCATCCGTCCGTGCTGCGCGAGGCGGGCATCGAAGACTGTGAACTGCTCATTGCCGTGACTGAGGTCGATGAGGTCAATATGCTCGCGTGCCGGATAGCACATATGCTTTTCAATGTGCCGGACCGTGTCGCTCGCATTCGCGCCGGCGAATACTTCAATGATGAGAGGCTCTCAGACGGCGAGCTATTCGATAT
>JBEDGK010000093.1:0-17848 GCA_041174665.1 Pseudomonadota bacterium | reverse complement strand
CCGGTACGCCGTCTTGGTGCGCGGCGCTTGTCCGTAGTACCGCTGCAGCTTTGTCTACCGCCATCGAAGGATAAGGTCGTCGCCTGGCTGTTCGATTTTCCTCATTTGCCGCACCCCTTGCGCGAATTGGTGATTCATACGGGCGATGGTGAAGGTGCAGGTCTGCCGCTGGGCGCGATCGACAGCGAAGCGTCTTCGCCTGAGGGTGTGCTGGCCACCGCCATGGCGATGACCGCCGGCAGGCCGCTGCAGCTGTCGGTGCCCGAGCAGGCATTGCCGGGTTTTAGTGCGGCGATCTCGAGACGGTCGGCGGGCAGGTCAGAGCTAGCATCGGGCCCCGTCGAACTGCGAAAAACGTCATGGGACGATCTAATCGACACTGCCACGCGGTCAGAGATTGACCTGATCGCAGGTGTCGCCACCGAAGATCAGCCAGCATTCGACTGGCCGCGCTGGCGATTGCCGATCGCGCTTGGATTCGCGTTGTTATCGCTGAATGTACTTGCGTTGAATGGCGACTGGTGGCGCTTGCATCAGGAGGGCGCGCGACTAGAGACAGACATGCTGCGTACCTATCGCACGGCTTTTCCCGAGGATGCCACGAATGACAAGACAGTGATGGCCGATCCTGTCTCGCGCATGAAGCAAAGACGCATCGCGCAGAGCCGCGCAGCGGGCGAGTCTTCGTTCGGCGATTTTTTATGGCTTTGTGCGGCACTCGGTGATGCGTGGCCAGCGATACAGCAGGCCGCCGGAATCGAGGCGCGCGCGATTACTCGCATTGACTATCGTGACGCGGGTCTGCTGTTGCGCCTGAAACCGGGTATGCGGCTATCGCACGATGCGGTCCGCAAGATACTGATCGAGCATCAGTTGGAACTATCAGCAGGCAGCGAGCCTAACAGCTGGTTCGTGCAAAGTGCGCGATGAGCGGATTGCCGACGATGCGCGCCAAGTTGGCTGCGACGGCGCATGATTTTTGGAGGGCACGCCAGCCGCGCGAGCGACATATCCTCGGTATTGGTGCCGCAATCTTGCTGCTGCTGCTGATTTGGCTGTCGCTGATTGCTCCGGCGATTGAAGGTCGATCACGCTGGCAGCATACGCTACCGACCTTGCACAGTCAGCTCGCGCAAATGCGCGCGATGGCCTCCGAGATCGTCGCCTCGTCGCCGCGTGTCACGTCAGCAGCACCGGTCGCTGATATGTCTCCTGCAGCACTTGAGCGCAGCCTGAAAGACAAGGGACTGCAAGCTCAGAATCTGACAGTCAGCGACAATCGTGTATCTGCGAAATTCAGTAACGTACCTTTCGCCGCACTGGCGGAATGGCTACAGCTCATTCAGTCCTCTGCGCAGCTGATGGTCACCGAGGCAAACATCATCGCGCGTGATCTTCCCGGTCGGGTCGACGCGCAACTGACACTCCAACGCGCGCAATGAAGCGTTTCCTCCTCATCGCGCTGGCTGCGTTGCTTGTTGTGGCGGCAACGGCGTTATTCTCCTTGCCAGCGGCATGGCTGACCCCGATGATCGAGCGGCATAGCAGCGGTCGTCTCACGCTCGGCGATCCCCAGGGCAGTCTGTGGCGAGGCTCCGCATTCGCCGGTGCCGCTGCCGACCCCGGTGCGCCGGTCGCGCCAATACTTCCCGGACGATTTCGCTGGACAGTGTCGCCACTGCTACTGCTCGGTATCGTCGACGCGCGTATTGACAATCCCGAGGCGTTGGACCGTACGCTGACGGTATCCGGCAGCTGGAATACATGGCAACTCGGTCCGGCCAGTATGCAACTACCCGCAGAACGGCTGGCCGCGCTGGGCGCGCCGCTGAACACTTTGCAGCCCTCAGGCCGCATGCAGCTGTCATGGCCTGACCTTACATTGCACGGGACTGCGAACGGTATCGATATCGACGGACGCATGCTGCTGGAGCTGAGGGATATTGCATCGGCCTTGTCACCCGTCAAGCCTTTGGGAGCTTATCGTCTGCAATTCGACTGGCAGGGAGCGCGCGCACGACTGACACTGAGCACCTTGTCCGGCCCACTCCAGATGGCGGGCCATGGCGCGATCGCAAACGGCCGGCTGCAGTTCAGCGGAGAGGCCTGGGCTCAGCCGGGGCAGGAACAGAGGCTGGCCATCCTGCTGAATCTTCTCGGCCAGCAGCGCCAGAGAGGTAACCGCAATGTCGTCGCGCTCGAATTCCAGTGAAAACCAATGATCGAGAAAACTGCTGTGTGCCAGACAATACTTGGTGTGAGAGGGCTTGTACAACAGCTGCTGCTGCTCATAGCAGCGACATCGGTGATGCTACTGTTGTCGTGCGAGGCGTATGCACAAGATCCATCGGCAAATCGAGCGACGCTGAAATTTGTTGGCGCAGATATCGAGTCGGTGGTGCGAGCCATAGGACATTTCACGGGTAATACTTTTGTGATCGACCCGCGCGTCAAAGGCACGATCAATCTGGTGTCAGAGAAGCCGGTCACCAAAGCGCAGGCCTTCGAGATGCTGAGTTCGGTGCTGCGCTTACAAGGCTTTAGCGTGGTGCGTACCGCAGCCTATGTCAAAGTCGTGCCCGAGGCCGATGCCAAGCTGCAGGCCTCACCGGTGCAGACAGGAGAGGTACGCGGCGATCAGGTGGCAACGCAAATTTTTCGTTTGGGTCACGAGAGCGCCGCCGGACTGGTCACGGTGTTAAGACCACTGATCTCGCCGAACAACACTATCGCGGCCGATCCAACCAATAACACGCTGATCATCACCGACTATGCCGATAATCTGAGGCGCCTGTCGCGCATCATTGCCTCGCTCGATACGCCTGCAGTCGCCGAGATGGATGTGCTCAAGCTGGAGCATGCCATCGCCATGGATCTGGCGGTCACGGCCAGCCGATTGCTGGATCAAGGTGGCGCACCCGGCGCAGCCGACCCGGGCCGGGTGATGCTGCTGGCAGATGCAAGAACAAATTCGGTGATCATTCGCGCCCCGACAGAAGCCAAGGCGAAGTTGGCGAGAACGCTGATCGCTAAGCTCGATCAGCCCACGACGCTTCCCGGCAATGTGCATGTCGTCTATCTGCGCAATGCCGAGGCGGCGAAGCTCGCACAGGTACTGCGCGCAGTGGTTGCGGGCGAATCCGGCGCACTGAGCACCGGGCTTGCGCAGAGCAGCACGCCACAGCCGCTAACTCAACCGGCAGGAGGCCCGCAAGCAGTGCCCTCCTCTCCCGCGCCTCAGCAAGGGCCGCTGCCAAGCGGTGGCGTAGCGGGCTTCATTCAGGCCGATACGACTACCAACACGCTGATCATCACGGCCAACGAGCGCGTGTATCGCAACCTGCGTGCCATCATCGATCAGCTCGATGCACGGCGCGCACAAGTGTATGTGGAGTCTTTGATCGTCGAAGTCAGCGCCGACAAGGCCGCTGAGCTGGGCATACAGTGGGCCGGTGTCTCGGGCGATGGCAGCAGTAATTATCGGGTCGGTGTGCTGACTGGATTTTCCAGCGAAGGCAATAACCTGATTTCACAGGCTGCCTCTGTCCTGGGGGCCAACAAGACGCCGCTGCCACCAGGTAACGGGTTGACGGCGGCAATCTTCAGGCAGCGTGATGGAGCGCTGGGTCTGGGCCTACTGGCACGTGCGCTTGAAAAAAACGTGAAAGCCAATATCCTGTCAATGCCGAACTTGCTCACGCTCGACAATGAAGAGGCGCGCATCATCGTCGGACAGAACGTGCCTTTCATTACCGGGCAATTCACCACGGCAGCATCAGCAGGCGCGGTTGGTGTGAATCCTTTCCAGACGATTGAGCGACGCGACATCGGTCTATCCTTGCGCGTGCGACCGCAAATTTCCGAAGGCGGTACGGTCAAGATGGCGATCTACCAAGAGACTTCGAGCATTCAGCAATCCACCACCTCTGGCCTGATTACCAGCAAGCGCTCGATCGAGACTAATGTACTGGTCGATGACGGCCAGATCATCGTGCTTGGTGGTCTGATCGAAGACACTGTGAATGACACCGTAGAAAAAGTGCCCGGCCTGGGCGACATCCCTTTTCTGGGCTACCTGTTCCGCTACCAATCCAAGCGGCGTGGCAAGACCAATCTGATGGTGTTTCTCCGACCCATCGTGGTGCGCAATGATGTGCAGAGTGTCGCGCTTGCCAGCGATCGCTATGACTACCTGCGTGGTTCGCAGATGGCGATACAGCCCGAGCCGAATCCGCTTCTGCCGCGTACCGATTCGCCGATGCTGCCACCGCTGAACGAGGGCCGACCCGTCGGCGGCAAGCTGTTGCAGTCGCCATCACCGGCAATGCCATCCGCCGGAGCCTCATCGTCGGCGGTGCAACCAATGCCGCCGGCTGAGGTCTTTCCAGTGGAACCGCCGGTGATCAACCAGCGGTGATCGGTGATTCGATGATTGATTTATTCATTTCGTGTAGCGTTGAGAAAGTGTTTCATGAGTGTGATACAAGATCCACGGTTACTGCCTTTCAGTTTTTCGCGTGACTTTGGCGTGCTGGCACAGGCCGGCGATGATGCAGTGGATGTCTGGCTGTCCGACGATACGCGGCCTTCGGCAATTGCTGAGGTTGGGCGCTGTTTCGGACGCTTGCGCTTGCACAAGCTCGCCCGAGCGCAACTGGAGACAGCGATCGCCAAAGCCTATGCCGGCAGTGGCAGCGATGCCGCGCAAGTAGTGGTCGAGGTCGAATCCGATCTCGATCTCGCACGGCTGATGCAGGACATGCCTGCAATCGAAGATTTGCTCGAAGCCGCAGACGATGCACCGGTCATCCGCATGATCAATGCACTGCTGACGCAGGCATTACGTGAGGGTGCGTCGGATATTCATATCGAGCCTTTTGAGCAAGTGTCAATCGTGCGCTTTCGCATTGATGGGCGTTTGCGCGACATCGTGAGACCAAAAAAAGGTATACACGCCGCGCTGATCTCGCGCATCAAGATCATGTCCCAACTTGATATCGCCGAGAAGCGACTGCCGCAGGACGGGCGCATCACGCTGCGCGTCGGTGGCAAACCTGTCGATGTTCGTGTCTCCACACTGCCCACCGGCCATGGCGAACGCGCGGTACTGCGATTGCTTGATAAGGAAGGTGGCCGGCTTGACCTGCAAACACTGGGCATGAGCGAGCAAGACCGGCGTCAATTCGACTGGCTGATTGCACAGCCGCACGGCATCGTGCTGGTCACCGGCCCTACAGGTTCCGGCAAGACGACCACCCTGTACGCAGCACTGGCACAGCTGAATGCATCGACCACCAATATCCTCACGGTCGAAGATCCTATCGAATACGAGTTGCCCGGCGTTGGACAGACACAGGTGAATCCTCGCATTGACATGAGTTTTGCAAAAGCACTGCGCGCGATCCTACGGCAAGATCCGGACGTGATCATGATCGGTGAGATACGCGATCTGGAAACCGCACAGATTGCCGTTCAAGCCTCGCTGACCGGGCATCTCGTGTTGGCAACACTGCACACCAATGATGCGGCGGCGGCAATCACGCGCTTGCTCGACATGGGTATCGAGCCTTTCCTGCTGTCGTCTTCATTGCTTGGCGTGGTCGCGCAGCGGCTGGTGCGCAAGCTGTGTGTGCACTGTCGCCACTTCGATGGTCAGCGTTGGCATGAGCTTGGCTGTGATCACTGTGGCCGCACCGGCTATCACGGCCGGGTCGGTGTCTATGAGCTGCTAGTGGCCACGTCCGAGGTACGAGCGCAGATACATCATCAGATTGCCGAGGCCGAAATACGCATATGCGCGCAGCAGCACGGCATGCGCACCCTGCGCGAAGACGGTGAGCGCTGGGTGGCTGATGGCACGACCACTGAAGCCGAATTGCTGCGGGTGACCAAGGAATAATTCATCCGATGCCTGCCTATCGTTATGAAGCCGTCGATGCACTCGGGAGCAGCAGCAAGGGGATACTGCATGCCGAGAGCCCGCGCGCTGCACGCTCGGATTTGCGTTCACGCGGTCTGGTACCGCTGGTTATCGATCTGATCACCGGCGAGTCAAACGCACAACGCAACTCGCTGGCGCACTGGTTTGGCGATAAATTATCGACGACGGAGCTGGCGCTGTTCACGCGCCAGCTGGCGTCGCTGCTGGAAGCCAAATTACCCTTGGAGCAAGCATTCTCTGCATTGATGGAGCAGGCAGAGCGGCCCTATGTGCGAGACCTGATCGCATCGGTACGTGCCGAGGTGATGGGGGGTGCGTCATTGTCGGACGCGCTGTTGCGTCATCCACGTGATTTTGCCGATATCTATCGCGCGCTGGTGGCCTCCGGTGAGCATATCGGACAACTCTCTGGTGTCCTCTCGAGGCTCGCAGATTTTATCGAACGTCGCAATGCGATGGTACAAAAAGTACGGCTCGCGTTTACTTATCCGGCGATCGTCACTGCTGTCGCTTTTGCGATCGTGATTTTCCTGCTGACCTATGTCGTACCGCAGATTGTCTCGGTGTTTGCGAATACCAAACAGCAACTGCCGTTTCTGACCTTGGCGATGCTTGCGCTCTCCGGTTTTGTCCGTCACTGGGGCTGGCTGGTCGCGCTGCTGGTGGGGTTGGCTTTTATCGTATGGCGTCGAGCATTGCGTGATCCCGCAGTGAAGATGCGCTGGCATCGCTGGCTACTGACTGCGCCATTGTACGGACGCTTCGAACGTAGCCTGAATACCTCGCGCTTTGCGAGTACGCTGGCGATCACGATTAGCTCAGGCGTGCCGATCCTGCGCGCGCTACAGACCAGTCGCGACACCTTGTCAAACGTCGCCATGCGCGAGCAAGTGGCAGATGCGACGGCTAGCGTACGCGAAGGCGTGAGCTTGGCACGTGCCTTGTCTGTGCATCCGCATTTTCCGGCGATGCTGATTCACATGATCCGCGCCGGGGAAGTCACGGGCGAGCTGCCAGTGATGCTGAATCGCGCATCGCAGATGCAAGAGCAAGATCTTGAGCGGCGCGCGCTGACGATAGCCGGCTTGCTGGAGCCAATGCTGATACTGGCAATGGGCGTGGTGGTGCTGCTGATCGTGCTGGCGGTGCTGATGCCTATCATTGAGATCAATCAGCTGGTGAGATGAAGCGTCTGTCCACCGCATTGTCGTTGCTGCTGTTTCTCGCGCTATGCGCATCCCTTGCTTACTGGCTGCTGCAGTGGCTCGCGCCGGTACCGCGTCCGGTCGTCGCGCCACCCGCCGAACAGTGGACGATGCCACCGCTATCCGCAGCCTACGCTCTGTTTGGCGGCAACCCGCACGGTGGTGGAGCGACGATTCAGCTGCGCGGCATCATTCATGCGGACCGTTCGGCAGAGAGTGTGGCGATCATGGCGGTCGAGGGCAAGCCATCAGGCACTTTTCAGGTCAGTTCGGAAGTGACACCTGGGATTCAGCTGAAAGAAATCCGTGCGCGAACCGTGATCTTGTCGGAGCGCGGTGCTGATATAGAAGTCATCTTGCCAGACTTTTCTACACTAGCGGCCCCTGCGCAGTCAGCGTCTGATGCGAATGCCTTGCCATCGGTAGCTACGCAGCCGCCAGCATCATCCATGACGCCGCAACTGCCGGCGGAATCGCCGCAAGCCGTTCAGGGCGGTACTCGAGGAACGAATGCTTCAGGCCCTGGCAACATGGGAAATTCAGCCGAGGGTACCGAAAATACGGCGAACGTCCAGTCCGCTTCGCCGGCGATGAGGCCCTCACGCTGAAGGCATGGTTTGAAGCTACAGCACGTAGCGCGACAAATCTTCGTTGATTGCTAGCGCCGCCAGTTTGTCGTCGACATAGGCGGCATTGATGATCACCTGGTGGCTGCTGTCGCTGCCAGCGGAAAATGAGATTTCTTCAAGCAGCTTTTCCATCACGGTGTACAGGCGGCGCGCACCGATATTCTCAGTTCTTTCATTGACCGAGAATGCGATCTCGGCCAGCCGGCGTATGCCATCGTCGGTGAATTCGATGGCCACGTTCTCGGTGGCGAGCAGCGCCTGATACTGGCGCGTCAGGCAGGCATCGGTCGAGGTCAGTATACGCTCGAAATCGGCGATGGACAGTGATTCGAGTTCGACACGTATCGGGAAGCGCCCCTGCAACTCGGGTATCAGGTCAGATGGCTTGGCCAGATGGAAAGCGCCCGAGGCGATGAACAGAATATGATCGGTTTTGACCATGCCGTATTTGGTGTTGACAGTAGTGCCTTCCACCAGTGGCAGCAGATCGCGCTGTACGCCGGCGCGCGACACATCTGCACCCTGTATGCTGCCGCGCGCAGCGATCTTGTCGATCTCGTCAAGAAAGACGATGCCGTTCTGCTCAAGATTAGTGATTGCTCGCTGACGCAACTCGTCTTCATTAACCAGCCGCGCAGCTTCTTCTTCGACCAGTAGCTTCATCGCCTCGGCGATCTTCATCTTGCGCGACTTTTTCCTTCCCGCGCCAAGGCCGGAGAACATGGACTTGATCTGCTCGGTCATCTCTTCCATGCCGGGCGGCGCCATGATCTCCATGTGCGCACGCGGCTCGGCGACTTCGATCTCTATCTCGCGGTCATCCAGCGCGCCCTCACGCAGGCGCTTGCGAAAAGTCTGTCGAGTAGCGTTTTCATTTTTTTCTTCCGATGACTGCGCACCGGAAAAGCCGAAGTCACGTGCCGGTGGCAGCAGTACGTCAAGAATGCGATCTTCGGCGGCATCTTCAGCGCTGGCGCGGACCTTTCGCATTTCGAGTTCGCGTGTTTGCTTGATGCCGATCTCGGTCAAGTCGCGGATGATGGTGTCAACATCACGGCCGACATACCCGACTTCGGTGAACTTGGTCGCTTCGATCTTGATGAACGGCGCTTCTGCCAGCTTGGCGAGCCGGCGCGCGATCTCTGTCTTGCCTACACCTGTGGGGCCGATCATCAGGATATTTTTTGGCGTGATCTCATGGCGCAGCGGATCAGGTACTTGCTGACGCCGCCAGCGGTTGCGCAGCGCGATCGCGACAGCGCGTTTAGCCTTGGACTGGCCGACCACATGTTTGTCCAGTTCGGTGACGATTTGCTCAGGGGTGAGATTCATTGCATCTTCAATATTGTCAACGGTGACGGTAGTCGTGAACGCGTCAGTCCAGAGTTTCGATGGTGAGCGAGAGGTTGGTGTAGATGCACAGCTCGCCGGCAATGGTCAGCGCTTTTTTGACAATCTCGGCGGGCGACAATTCGGTGTTCTCCTGCAAGGCTTTGGCCGCTGATTGCGCATAACTGCCGCCAGAACCGATTGCGCCTATGCCATCTTCGGGTTCGAGTACATCGCCGTTGCCAGTGATGACCAAGGTCGCGTCGCGATCGGCCACGAGCAGCATGGCTTCCAGGCGGCGCAGCATGCGGTCGGTACGCCAATCTTTGGCCAGCTCGACTGAGGCGCGCAGCAGATTACCCTGATGCGCTTCGAGCTTGGACTCAAAACGTTCGAGCAGGGTAAATGCATCAGCGGTACCGCCAGCAAAGCCGGCGAGTACCTTGCCGTGAAAGAGCTTGCGTACCTTGCGCGCGGAGCCCTTCATGACCACATTACCGAGCGTGACTTGGCCATCACCGCCTAGCGCAACGGTGTTGCCACGACGGACAGAAAGTATGGTGGTTCCGTGAAACTGTTCCATGCGGTGCAAGATGAAAAGGCCCTGCGCAATGAATCCTCGCTCAGGGCTTGCGGTGAATGATAGTCAGCGGGCTGTTGCCACCGACCAGTGTAAGCAGCCGGGCGACAAGAAAACCAATATTCCGACATTCTACCGGCTTGCTGCCGGCAATACGATGCACGCCATTCAGCCACGGAGCCGCTGCGCTGAGTTCGAGTCGTACTAGCCGATGAGCATCCAGCGTAATACGGTCGACGGTTTGCGCATGGTGCTGCAATTGCGCCAGTAGTTCATCGAGGGGGAGTGCAATGTAGCCCGGCAGGAGGAAAGTGCTTGCTGAGCCCATCGGGGCGACGGGGTTGACCGCTGTACGCTCGGCGAGCGCATCCGAGGGTGGCGATACCTCATACGTGACGCAGTAATCGATGCAGAGCGACTCATGCTCAGGGTGGCGATTCATCAGCCGCATCATCTCGATCAGCAAGCGCCAGGCGGCGTCATTGTCATCGCGCCGTCCCGGCTGGATCAGTGGTTTGATCGCGGCCGTTAGCAGGTCGCCACCGGCAATTCTGAAGCTGCAATGCTGACGTTGCCATTGCGCGAATACTTGTAGCAGCAGTGCGCAGCCATCCAGATCGGCTTCTGCGATGGTGCCGAACTCCACACAGAATGGCGAATGTTTGCTGCCCGCTTGTTGCAGCTGCTGCAGCGCTGGCCGACTGTTACGAGTCAGCTTGCCACGGAAATTGATGATGGGTAGCGCGCTATTTGAATCTGGCGCCGAGTCTGTCAGCGATTTCCATTGAGGCGGAGATGTCTCGAATACGTGTGCATAATCGAGTGCCATCTCGTCAAAAAACTCGGGATGATTCTGTTCCAGTGCCAGCTCCAGCAGCATCCACCAGATTTGCCTACGCTCTGGCTCATCACCCGGCAATGTGCGGGCTTGAAGCAGAAGATCACGTGCGGCATCGATCTGATGATTCGTAAACAGCAATGCGGCTTCATCGAGGCATTGTGACAACTCGGGCAGATCCTTGCTCGAGGCAACTGAGGCTTGGGTTGGTAGCCATTGGAGGATGCCGAACTCTGCAGATAGTTCGGATTCGATCGCATCTATTTTGTCTGAAGTGCTGCGGTCTTCTTGATAAGTTCTCATGCGGGGCTTTCGCACATGCTGCATGCCAGGTTTTCCGAACAGCCCCAGGATTTTCACGGAATGAACGAAGTGATGCAGGGTGATGACAGCCGGGTATCCACGAGTGTGTTTGGATTCATGCGAGCTTGCGAACGATGAAAGATGAATGATCGCTCGGGATTAGAACGGTCGGCAGCTAGCAAGTCAATCCAAGCCCTGATCGAATTCCGGTTGCAAGTGTTCGTGGGCGGTGACAAGCAGTAGCAACGTCGCATTGCGCTGACATTGACGCAAAGTTACAGATGGTAAGAATGGATAGCGAGTTGCATGGATATCACGCAACTCGCTTCAATGACACGCTTTAAAAGCGAGTTCGTACGCCGATCACGATATTACGTCCCGGCTGAGGCACGTAATCTTTGAGCAGCGAGGTCGACAGCCGGATATCTTCGTTCAGCAGATTTCGCGCGATCAGAAACCAGGTCAGGTCGGCGTTCGCATATCGCTGTACATAGGAAATGCTGGCATCTACTCGGGTGTACGCATCGGTGGGAGTTTCTTGGGACAGGCTGCTGCTGGCAATACGACGATGCGCATCGGCATGCAGAACGGACAGCGTCGAACGCCAGCGCGAATCCTGATAGCCGACGTTCAACCCGGTTCGGGTCGTCGGCTGCAATGGCAGATTACCCAGCTGATCAAGCTTGCCGCGCGAGCTGTCAGCAAACAAACGCCCGAACCAGCCGGGATCGTACAGGTTATAGCTGAGCTCGGCTTCGACACCGCGCAGGGTGGCATCGGCCTGCCGGAAATTGCGGTCACGCAAGTCGCCATCTGGATCAAGATTTACATCGCCGATCGCACCGTAGATGAAGTTTTGCACCTTGTTTTGGTAGACATTAGTTTTCCAGCGCAGCTTATCGTCCATTTTTTGCAGGGACACATCGAAATTATTCGAAGTTTCTTTTTTCAACTGGCTGTCGCCGATGTCATAGGTCTCGGTCGGATGATGCGGACCCTTTGAGTACAGCTCTTCGGCGGTCGGCGCGCGTTGCGCGAACGCATAGGTCGCACCCAAGCCATAGCCCGGCGTGAATGTCCACAGCGCGCCGGAGGACAAGGAAGCAAGGCCGAATGAACGATCCGTGGCTGCTATCGGCTTGCGAGATACCGATTCCAGGCGGCCACCGACATTGACTCGCACATCACCAAAGTCTCGTTCTTCGACGGTGAAGGCGGCAAATGATTGCGATTTTGTTCTCGGCACCGTCGGGTTGTCGCCTTCGAGATTAGCGGCCTCGGTATTGTTGAATTCGGTATGCAGACCGAATGTGCCGCGCCAGCCCGAGAGCGGCAGATGACTCATTTCCCAGCGTGCCTCCGTGCTGCGGTTGGTGAAGCGCACATGAGGATCAGTGCCACCCTCCAGTTCGGTGTGCTTGTAGTCGGTATTGCCCAGTCTGAAGCGCATTTTTTCTATGCCCTGGAAAGGAGATCGCACCAAACTGTCGACATCAATACGAGTCTGGTTGAGATCGATCCTGGATTTTTCGTCGGCACCACGAATACCGTACAGTTTGTCCAGTGTGGCGACAGACGCGCCGACATAGCCCCAGTCTTTCACCAGCGATGCGCCAAAGCCAAGACTACGTTCGCGGTTGCCTGAGAAGCTGAGCCTGCCCTGATCGCCATCACCACTCACGCTGCTGTTGCCGGGTATTCGGTAGTCGCCGGCATTCAACGCGCTGCCGTCGGCGTGCAGACCGATATTCCCGGTCGATGCATCAGCGGAAAAGCTGGCCAGCTTGCCTTGATCGACGGTGCTGTACCGAAGCTCAGTCTCGCCGGTACGTCTGGGCTCGAGTGCGGTGGGTATGCGATCGTTCACGATATTCACCAAACCGCCAATCGCGCCAGAGCCATACAGCAGCGCTGCCGGGCCGCGCAGTATTTCGATTTGACGTGCTGTGCTCAGTGCACTGCTTACCGCGTGATCATTCGAGATGGCGGATAAGTCACCGCTGCTCATGCCGTTCTGAAGAATTTTTATTCGCGGTCCCTCAAGGCCGCGGATGATGGGACGCGAGGAACCCGAGCTGAAACCCGATGCATTTACGCCCAGCTCCTGACTCAGTGTTTCACCGAGCGATGAGCCCAGCTTGTTGCGCAGTGCATCGCCGGACAGCACTTTTGCCGGCGCGAGAATCATTGCGTTTTCCCCCGAGCCCAACGGGTCGGCGGTAACGATGACGGGATTTAATGTCTTGGTTGTCTCTTCGCCCTGGACGGGCAATGCGGCGCTGGCAAATGCGCAGGATATCGCCAGCGCGATACGGTTCGGTCGGCAGATCATGATCTCTCCACTGAAATTGACGCAGATGCTGCCCTGGTCGGAGACCAAGGGCTGCGATGGCTTGTCTAATTAGCAGTGGAACAGTGGCGGTGCTCGAGAAGAGAAGAGTGCTATGAAGGACTGCTGCCATGGGTTGAGCACGGCGCAGTCCACTCTGGTCGGGGAAAGCGTAAGCAGAAGCGCTAGTACTGGCGCGCTGTGCAAGCCCGCACCCAAGGTGGCCGCATCAAGCGCGGCGCAGCTCTTGCTGGCTTTCTGGTGATCAAAGGCGAGGGATGCTTTGTCGGCGGCAACGAGCTGATTACTGGTGATCTCAGGCTTGCCCCCGGCATGACTGATCGCATGCGCAAAACCCAGCCACTGGGCGAAGAGCAGACACATCACAATCCAAATCGTGATGGCGACGCTGCTTCGTTGGCGCGATGCGTGATGATCCATCGATGGGTGCCTGCAATGCATTCTCTGGTGGGTGCCTGATGGCTTACTTCTCTTCCAGTGTTGGCGCAGATATTACTTCAACTGTGCATTTCTGTCATGCAAAAGCCAAATCCGGGGACTGGGTGCTGGGACGGTCGGCGGTCGGGAGAACACGCCAATCCAAAGGCAGCAAATCCGTGGGTAGAGGTCACCAGGTCGCAAGCGTGCCGGACAGCACCTCTCAGCGCGCACCAGAGATCATTACGTATCAAAAGGTATGCAGGTCGGGCGCCGCAGGCACCGACCTGTCCAGAGATGGGCGATCAGTCGCCGTAGAGTTTTTGCTTCAGTTCGCGGCGCTGCTGCGCTTCCAGCGACAGCGTTGCGGTCGGCCGCGCGAGCAGACGAGGAATACCGATGGGTTCACCTGTCTCCTCGCACCAGCCATAGTCGCCGGATTCGATGGAGAGCAGAGACTGCTGGACTTTTTTCAGCAGCTTGCGCTCGCGGTCTCGGGTGCGCAGCTCGAGCGCATGTTCTTCCTCGATCGTCGCTCGGTCGGCGGGATCGGGCACGAGCACGGTCTCGCGCAGGTGCTCGGTAGTCTCGCCGGCGTTGCGTAGCAAGTCTTTCTCGAGTTGGTGTAGCCGCGCCTTGAAGAACGCCAGCTGCGCTGGGTTCATGTAGTCCTGCTCGCCCATCGCAAGAATTTGTTCCTCAGTCAGCAGGTTGCCGTCACTGACGACTGGCTTCGGAGTTTTTGTATTGGTTGCCACGTTGCTTGCTTTCGTCACTTCGAATCGGTGAATTGTATCCAGTACGCTGCGCACTCCAATTGTGGTTGCGCATGCTTGCCTGGTCGTCTCGTCGGCTTGTCTCTATTTTTAGCGTTTCTGGGCGAATGCAGCTGCGATGTACAACCCCTGTGCAGCTTGTGTGCCTTTGACCAGAGCCGCTTCCCGGCTGCCTGCCTCAAATCGGCGGCTATTGTAATCTCATTGTTGGTCCGGAAGACAAGCTTTTCATATTTTTAATCTAATACTAATAACCATCCAGAGAAAACTGTCGATCGACGCTAGTGATTACTCGCTTTTCGTGGTTTCGTTGCTCTTTATACCAGACACTGTCGTAATCCCTCAATAAAGATTTCACGCGGGAGTGCTTGTCCGATGAAAACGATCTTACTGCCGCGCGCCTCTTGCTCCGCCCAAGGAGCGCCCAGATCGCTGCCCATGGTCTGGTGCACGCCCTGGAAAATCACTTTGCGCGACGCGCCCTCCATCCAGAGAATGCCTTTGTAGCGCAGCATCCGCGGACCGTAGACCTGAATCAGGTGTCCGATGAATTCTTCCAGTTTGTTCGGATCAAAAGGCTTTTCGCTCCGAAAAACAAATGCGGTGATGTCGTCAGTGTGATGAGCGCGATGATGATCATGGTGATGATCGTGTTGATGGCCATGATCATGATCATCATGATCGCAGTGTTCGTCGCAATGATGATCATCGTCTGCCTTGAGGAAATCGGGATCGATCTCGAGTTTGTCATTCAGGTTGAAGCCGCGGATATCGAATATCTCGTCAATCGGCGCCTTGCCAAAATCAGCGCGACCCAGCGGCGCGCGGGGGTTGATACGCCGCAAACGTGTTTCGAGCACGCCGAGCGCATCTTCGCTCACCAGATCGGTTTTTGACAGTAGCATCCGGTCCGCAAAACCGGCTTGTCGCTGCGCTTCTTCGAAACGGTCGAGCTGCTGCATGGCGTTGCTGGCATCGATCACGGTAATCACGCCATCGAGCAGGTAGCTGGTCGCGACGTCATCATCCATGAAAAAAGTCTGCGCGACCGGACCGGGATTGGCCAGACCCGTGGTCTCTATCACCACGCGGTCGAACTGCAGCTCGCCATCGCGCCGCTTCTGTGCCAGCTGGCTGAGCGCCGCGATCAGATCGCCGCGTACCGTGCAGCAGACACATCCGTTACTCATCTCGACGATCTGCTCGCGCGTATCTTGCACGAGAATTTCGTTGTCGATGTTTTCCTCACCGAATTCATTTTCGATCACGGCGATGCGATGACCATGATCTTCATGCAGCAGTCGGTTCAGCAGGGTCGTCTTGCCTGCGCCCAGAAAGCCAGTGAGTATGGTGGTGGGTATCAGTGACATGATGGATTTTCAAAAATCAGTAAAGTTGTGAACGGGGATTGCGGCGACGTCGAGGCTCAATTGATGATTGAGGGCTCCGTGTGCATCACGTGCTGCAAGCAGATCGTCGGGTCTGGTGACAGCGGGAGCGCTTTGCGCCGCTGTCGGCTATCACGGATCAGCCCCCGGATCCACGCCTGCGCGCGCGCGGGTGGGCCGCATCATACACCTGTGCGAGCCGCTGAAAATCCAGTGAAGTATAGACCTGCGTCGAGGCAATCGACGCATGCCCGAGCATTTCCTGCACCGCGCGCAGGTCGCCCGAGGATTGCAGCAGATGCGATGCAAAGGAATGGCGCAGCATATGCGGATGCACATCGGCTGGTATGCCGATCGCGCGTGCATGGTCTTTAATCCTTTGCTGAACCGCTCTGGGAGTGATCCGCCGGCCGCGACTGGTAATGAACAGCGCATGTGCATCGAGGGATGTCGCAGAGCCGAGCAGCTTCTCTCGGTGAGGCAGCCACGCGCGTATTGCCTCCAGCGCCGCAGTGCCTACGGGTACCGTGCGACGCTTTCCCCCTTTGCCAGTGACGGTGAGTTCTGCGGCATTCAGATCAATCCATGCGTTCGAGCTGTGCTCACGCGACTGGAAATAATGGATATCGAGGCTGGTCAATTCGGATACTCGCAAGCCGCTTGAGTACAGCAATTCGAACATGGCCAGGTTGCAGAGGGTTTGCAGAGCTTCTCGCGCTTGTTGATCTGATGGCGCGGTTTCGCCGGAGGGCTTGGTGCTGACCAGTTTGACTGCATCATCCACGCCCAGCGCCTTGGGCAGGGCTTTCGCTCGTTTCGGGGGTTTGACACCTTCCGCTGGGTTGATTGTCAGTCCATGATGAATCGCCATCCAGCCAAAAAAACCGCGCCAGGCAGACAGCTTGCGCGCAATAGAACTGGGCGACATGCCCCGCGCATGTAATTGTGCCGCCACCCGACGCAGATCAAACACGCTCAGGTTGGCCAGCGACGGCCGCTTGTATTCCCGAGCGAACTCGCCGAGCTGCATCAGGTCGCGCTGGTAGTTCTCGACCGTGTGGCCGGACAGTTTTCGCTGAGTCTGCAGATGCAGTAGATAACGCTCTACCAATGCCGTGTCTGGAGCGTCCGGCATGGTCTTGCTGCTCAGTGCTTGAGTGCGGCGCTGGCGGTTTCGCCTATACGCTCGAGGATATCGGTGGCCAGATCCGCAGAGAATCGTTTGGCATCTGGGGAACCTAGTATGAGCAGCCCAAAACTCTCAGTTGCGTCGGGTTTTTTCAGCGTCAGCAAAGCAATTGATCGCACCGATCCGGCATTCTCAAGCCATTGCACGCCGGGCTTTCCTCCTGGAGCGCCGCAGTAGGGACGAGTGTGCTGGTTTGCCCATGCTCTGGCCTCCTCCAGCTCCGGACCCTGGTGCCAGATATCGTCGTTATTAGCTCCACTCCAAAGGCGCAGACTCGCGGCTGGTACATCGAAATAGTCGCGAACAGAGGCAAGCAGAAAATTCGGCTCGCCGCCATCGTCCGCAGACAACAGACGCAGTACCCATTGATGGAATTTTTCCATGATGGCTTGATTGTCCCGCGCCACATGTCCCTGATTGCCCAGTTTGAGCTCGAGCTGGCGCACTTTCTCACGCAGTACCTCGACCTGCCGTTCGTGCAGCGATACGGTGCGGCCACCCAGTGCCGTGGTCAGCTTCAGTCCGGCGATCAGGTCAGGGTGCTGGTCAAAAAACTGAGGATGATCTTCCAGATAGAGGGCTACTGCGTGAGCATCAATGGCTTGGGTCATGTCCGAAATCTGTATGGGTGTGGTGAGTTTTGGGAATAGGCCGAATTGTAGCCCGGTCTTTGACGCTGGGGGCATCGAAAAAAAGGGCACCCGAGGGTGCCCAGAAAACTACAGAGGAGATTAAATTTGCAGAAAAACTCTGCGGGCTGGCTCCCAGCCTATTCAGACACGGGCCAGAAGGCCGACGCCTGAATTCGTTACGCGAAACATCTTCGCTTGATCAGAACAGGTGGCGCAGTCCGAAATTGAATGCTTTTTCGCCGGTGCCCGGATCGGAGTTGTTCCCGACGGT
>JBEDGK010000092.1:0-8934 GCA_041174665.1 Pseudomonadota bacterium | reverse complement strand
GTCCCCAACGCCGAACGATCGGAATGAAAAAATTACTGTATTTGACAACAATAGCTGCCACAACTCACTGAGATACGGGGGAATCGCTTTGGCAAGTTCTGAATCGCCGAGAAGCGAAGATCAGCCAATAATGGCCGCAAGATTCCGCGCCATCAGTGCTTGCTGGGCGATTCGAGTGGCACGCCGCTTGTCCTCCACAGCCATCAGCTCGGAAAACAAATTCTCTTCATTCGCCGGATCGGCGAGATCTTCTAGCAAGGGATTGAAATCACGCTGAGCGATTTTACGCAGCATGTGCATGAAGTTATTGTGCAAGTTATCGTTTTTCGGCTTGACGTCGGAGAGCAGTTTGAACGGCACCAGAAAATCGACATACAGTGCAGGCGCTTTGATCTCGTGCTGCTGGAACCAGGCTTTCAGCAGGCGCGTCTCGCGGCTTCTGCCGGCTTGTAGCACCTCATCGACATGACGAACAAGATTCGTCTGCAGCAGGCTGTTGTCGTTGGAACGATAGAGCACGTGATCATCGGTATGGCCCGGCAGCAATCGCGCGGGGAACACATCAATGTTCAGACCGTTGTGCCGGATGCGCAGCGCCATCCCCTGTTTGCTGACGCGCGGATAACGCTCGATCAGGTAGCCGTACAGCGATTCATAGCTGGACCGTATGCCGCCGGCATTACGATGGAGTTCATTCGCCAGTAACAGCAAGAGCTTCACGTGGGACGAGCGCGGGGTGGATGTCTGCCGTGCATGCGAGCCCACATCCCGCAACTCCACAAAAAATGACTGAGCCCAATCCATCAGGTCTGAGCCCAGCTTGAGGACGCGCGCTGCCTGGCCGTCCAGCTGCCGGGCGGGCAGGTGGCGGTCGATGATGTCCTGCAGGTAGGGTTCGAGGTTTTTGGTCATGGGCGTGCCGCTCACCGGGAACGAGAGAGTCATCCAGGTGATGAATCGGATGCGTGCGCGGGTTTCTGAAGAGGTGGCCAGGCAGCCAGGACAATAAAATATCTAAAATGTAACTTTATATGCCCGTTGTGAGGCAGCAAAAAAACTGATTGAAGACTTTGACAACTCTTTGTATTTCAGCGCTGCCAGCATTTGGGAAATCGCGATCAAGCGAAGCTTGGGTCGCGATGATTTTTCAGTTGACCCCAGACTGCTCAAACGCGGATTACTTGATAATGGCTACCTTGAAATTCCCGTTACCAGCGAACACGCGATCACGGTTGACGCTCTGCCCATTCACCACAGAGATCCTTTCGATCGAATCCTGATTGCACAATCGATCAACGAAGGCGTGCTACTGCTGACATCGGATTCCCACATCGGAAAATATGACGGCCCGATCCGAATGGTTTGAAAATCTCAAGAGCACATTGATACAGAAGGAACGGCGCCGAGTCCCGGCCTGCACCAGGATGACGTTTTAGCAGATACCGGTCTCAACATCGTCGTCCCGGCGCAGGCCGGGACCCAGTGTCTCTGGGATTATTAATAGTCAGTGGCCATCTCCAACCTTAACGGAATGGCACGACGCATGCTCGGGTTTTTATGGTGGGCCCCCCGTGAGTCGAACACGGCACCAACGGATTATGAGTCCGCTGCTCTAACCAAGCATGAGCTAGGGGCCCGAAATGGTTGATCCACAACGTCGAGATTCTATCGCGTGAACCGCAAGGCGGCGAGGGGTTCGCCTCGCCGCCCTGCTTTTTCGTTGTATCAGCTGCCTTCGAGGAAGCTCTTGAGCTTGTCGGAGCGGGACGGATGGCGCAGCTTGCGCAGTGCCTTGGCCTCGATCTGGCGGATACGCTCGCGAGTCACATCGAACTGCTTGCCGACCTCTTCCAGCGTATGGTCGGTTGACATCTCGATCCCGAAGCGCATGCGTAGCACCTTGGCTTCGCGAGGCGTGAGTGAGTCCAGCACATCCTTGACCACGCCGCGCATCGACGCATGCAGCGCCGCGTCGGCCGGTGCGAGGGTGTTGTTGTCCTCGATGAAATCTCCCAAATGGGAATCGTCATCGTCACCGATCGGCGTCTCCATGGAGATCGGCTCTTTCGCGATCTTCATGATCTTGCGGATCTTATCCTCGGGCATCTCCATCTTCAGCGCGAGCGTCGCCGGATCGGGCTCGGCCCCGGTCTCCTGCAAGATCTGGCGGGAGATACGATTCATCTTGTTGATGGTCTCGATCATGTGGACCGGGATACGGATGGTCCTTGCCTGATCGGCGATGGAGCGCGTGATCGCCTGACGAATCCACCAGGTCGCATAGGTCGAAAATTTGTAGCCGCGACGATATTCAAACTTGTCGACGGCTTTCATCAGACCGATATTACCTTCCTGAATCAGGTCGAGGAATTGCAGACCACGGTTGGTGTATTTCTTGGCGATAGAGATCACCAGTCGCAAGTTAGCCTCGGTCATCTCGCGCTTGGCCCTGCGTGCCTTGGTCTCGCCCGCGGCCATTTTCTTGTTGATCTCGCGAAGATCAGGCAACGGCAACACCACGCGCGACTGCAGGTCGATCAGTTTCTGCTGCAATTCTTTCACGGCGGGTACGTTGCGCGCCAGTACGGTGCTGTAGGCATTGTTGCCGTTGACCTCGCCATCGACCCACTTCAAACTGGTCTCATTGCCCGGGAAAACCTTGATGAAATGCTGGCGCGGCATACCGCACTTGTTGACCACTACATCAAGAATCTGGCGCTCGATTTGACGCACTTCATCCACCTGACCGCGCAGCGTGTCGCACAGCTTCTCGACAACCTTGGCCGTGAAACGAATGCCCATCAGTTCGTTGGAAATTGCCTCCTGAGCTTTCACGTAAGGCTTGCTGTTGTAGCCTTCCTTCTCGTAGGACTTGCGCATCTTGTCGAACTGCGAGGAAATGGTCGCAAACTTGGCCAACGAATCGCGCTTGAGCTGTTCGAGCTGCTCAGCCGAGAAACCGGCCGCGCCACCGCTGGTGGACTCTTCACCTTCTTCGTCTTCTTCGTCTTCTTCGTTCTCGTCATCCTCGTCGTCATCATCGGACGAAGCAGCCTTCACGGCCGGCGTGGGCACGGGTTCGTCAGGCGCATTGGGATCGACGAGGCCGTCGACCACTTCGTCGATCTTCATCTCGTCTTTCGAGATACGATCGGCAAGCGCAAGGATTTCGGAGATCGTCATCGGACAGGCCGAGATCGCCTGGATCATGTCTTTCAGACCGCTCTCGATACGCTTTGCAATCTCGATCTCGCCCTCGCGAGTCAGCAACTCGACCGAGCCCATCTCGCGCATGTACATGCGTACTGGATCGGTGGTGCGGCCAAAATCGGAATCCACCGTCTGCAGCGCAGCTTCTGCAGCAGCATCGGCATCATCGTCGTTGGCCACCGTGGCAACGTTATCAGACAACAACAACGCTTCTGCATCGGGCGCGTGCTCGTAGACGGCAATGCCCATGTCGTTAAAGGTGCCGATGATGCCTTCGATCGCTTCAGGATCGACGATGTTCTCGGGCAGATGGTCGTTGATCTCGGAGTGCGTCAGGAAGCCGCGATCCTTGCCCAGCTTGATCAGCGTCTTGAGCTTCTGACGACGACGCTCGAGCTCTTCCTCGCTCGCCTCGGAATCAGAGGAGAACGCATCCTTGAGAAACTGCTTCTCTTTGGCTTTGCGATCGCGCGCTCGCGCTTTGTCTGCAGCCTTCAGCTCGGCGCGCTCGACCGCGTTAAGTGCCGCGATTTCTTCATTCTCCGGCTGGAAATCACGCGGCTTGCGGCCTCGGCGTCCAGGCACCTTGATGCCAGGGAGGATATAGCCAGACGTATCGATGGCGGCCAGCGCAGCAGCATCGGTGGTCTGTTTAACTGACAAAATCTTGTGCTGCTCGTCTTTTGGTGCAGCCTTGCCGCCGACGGCTGTCTTGCCAGGGGCAGCCGCTTTGGTTGCTACGACTTTTGGTTCAGGTTTCCTAGATGTCACAGAAGCTTTCTTTACGGGTGCTTTCGGCGTGACGGTTGGTTTGGCAGGTGCCTTGCGAACCGACTTCGCCGCGGTTTTGCTTGCGGCTACAGTGGCCTTGGAAGGCTTCTTCTGCGCCGGCTTGGCAATGGGCTTGCCGGCTTTTGAGACAGCTTTGGCAGGTGCTTTGTTCGCTGTCTTTTTGACGGTCACAGCTTTAGGCTTGGAAGCCGACTTGCTGGCCGACTTGCTGGCCGACTTGCTGGCCAACTTGCTGGCCGACTTGGAAGCCGGCTTCGCAGTGCTCTTTGCGGCGGCTTTCTTGGTCGTTGTCTTGGCCGAAGCCTTCACTGCGGGCTTGGCGGCGGTCTTTGCGGTCTTTGCATTTTTTGCAGACGCGCTGGAAGACGAGGGCTTGGCAGCCTTGGTCTTGGTTGCAGAAGCTTTAACGGGTTTTTTGGTTGTCGCCATGGGTTCATCCACCAAATGGAATTGCCGATGCTGCAAAGGAAATCTGGAGGTCGGTCCGGGCTGTCGGTGAAGCCATCTGCAGGCCGGTCATTTGCCGGGAATTTCTGCGCGGTGTAGGACCGTTCGTCCAGCGAATTAAATCCAACAAAATAACTGCGAAACTTTACTCACAAGGGCTGGGAAAAACCGCTTGTAAGACGATGATTGAAAAGCTTTTGATTATATCACACGGCAACACTGTTCCATTAATGACAAGGGTTGACGTAATCAAAGGAAAACCGCCGCGTAACCGGAAATCAGCAGATGCAGATCAACACTGCCTGACCCGGGCCATGGGCGGTCGCGTCCACCCCCGCGCATCATCAGGCTTTGGCCTCATTTTCGATATCAGCCCGGAGCTGATCCAGTTCCGCTGAGATCTGCCGGTAGCGGGAACGCTCCGCCTCCCCCGCCAGCCCTGCGGCCGCCAGCTGATCTTGCTCTGCCTTTAGCGATTTCATTCTAGTCTGGCGCACTGCGCCGGCAAGTTCGCGATGTGCCAACACCGGATCGTGGGTTGGCTCTGCCGCAATCTCTGCAATCAAGGCATCGAGATCCGCGCCCTGTGCGCGCAACGCCTCGGCGAGCAAGGCCAGCGTGGCCTCTTGCGGCAACGAACGTGCGGCGGCAGCAACCGTCTCCAGCATCGCACCACCATCGGGTGCCGTACGACCGATCTGCGAGAGATCGGCATCTGACATGCTGGAAGCCAAGCCGGGATGGGCAAGCAGCAAGCGCAGCACCTGACGCTCCAGCTCGACCGGTGGCCGGCGTGTGACGATGGGTCTCGGCGAGCGCTGATGTCCTCCGCTGGCGGGTTTGGTCAGCTCGAACAAGGTCTCGATCTCCGGGACGCTGCTGTCCGTCACCTGCGCGAGCTGGCGCAACAGCTGCAAGCGCAATGCCGATACCGGCATCGCCTGAATCAAGGGCTTTGCATCGAATTGCGCGCGCGCTCTGCCCTCGGCTGTCGACAAATCTTTGCCTTCGATGACCTCAGCCATCAGAAATTGCGACAAGGGCACTGCATCGAGTACGAGTTTTTCGAATCCTTCATAACCATATGCGCGAATGTAGCTGTCTGGATCGTGCTCTGACGGCAGAAACAAGAATTTCAGCGCACGGTTATCTGATGCATGGGGCAGACAGGCCTCCAGCGCTCGACGCGCCGCTCGGCGGCCAGCAGCATCACCATCGAAACTGAAGATCACTTGATCCGTCTGTCGTAGCAGCTTTTGCACGTGCGTTGGCGTGCAGGCAGTACCCAGTGTGGCGACGGCCTGTTCGAAACCGAACTGCGCGAGCGCGACCACATCCATATAGCCTTCAGTGACCAGCACATAGCCCTTGTCACGTATGGCCTGCCTTGCCTCGAACAAACCGTAGAGCTCGCTGCCTTTCTGGAACAGCGGCGTCTCGGGGGAATTCAGGTATTTGGGCTCACCCGCGCCAAGCACCCGACCGCCAAAACCGATGACCTGCCCTTTGGTATTCCGTATCGGGAACATGATCCGGTCGCGGAAGCGGTCATAGCGCTTGCGCGAAGCGCCCTCTTCATCGGCGCGATCGATCACGAGACCCGCTTCAACCAGCACCTCGTCGTCGTAATCTGTGAATACCTGTTTCAGGCTCTCCCAGCCATCGGGCGCATAACCAATCCAGAATTTCGCGGCAATCTCACCAGTGAGCCCGCGTCCCTTCAGGTAATCGATCGCATTGCGCGCGCCACGTAATTGATGGCGATAGAAATCGCAGGACAGCGTCATTGCCTCGGATAACGCAAGGCTTTTTGCCTGCTGCTCGGCGCGCTGCGCAGGCGGCAAGCGATCCTCCTGCTCGGGTACGAGCATACCCACGCTCTGCGCGAGATCTTTCACCGCCTCGACAAAACCCATGGCGGAGTATTCCATCAGGAAGCCAATAGCCGTGCCATGCGCGCCGCAGCCAAAGCAGTGATAAAACTGCTTGGTCGGGCTAACGGTAAAGCTGGGAGATTTCTCGTTATGGAAAGGGCACAGGCCGCTGAAATTCGCGCCGCCCTTTTTGAGCTGCACATAGCGACCCACCACATCGACGATGTCGATACGATTCAGCAGATCCTGAATAAAACTCTGCGGGATCATGCGGCCGGCTGCCGTAAATGATGTGTGATGAAGGGATTATTTACTTAGTGCGGCTTTCACCATCGCCGAGACGGCGGTCATGTCAGCGCGTCCTGCAAGCTTGGGTTTGAGAACGCCCATCACCTTGCCCATATCCTGAGGACCGGCAGCGCCCACCGCAGCGACGGCTGCCGTGACTTCAGCCTGTACCTCTACCTCGCTCATTTGCGCAGGCATGTAGGCATTGAGCACGACGAGCTCGGCTTTTTCAATATCGGCGAGATCCTGACGACCGCCAGCTTCAAACTGGCTGATCGAATCCTTGCGCTGCTTGATCATTTTTTCGATCACCGACAGCACCTGATCGTCGGTAAGCTCGATACGCTCATCGACCTCTTTTTGCTTGATGGCGGCATTAATCAGACGAATCGTCGCCAGACGCCCGCTGTCTTTTGCGCGCATCGCTGTCTTCATATCGTCGCTGATTTTTTCTTTAAGGCTCATGGGATCTCCTTGCGCAACCATGAAAGTTCACAGCCGCATAAAAACGCCAAAACCCGCTGCGGACTTCCCGGAGCGGGTTTGCGATGTTCGACGCCTCGCCAAGGCGAGGCGCGCAATCAGTAGAGCTTTTTTGGCAGCTGCTGGCTGCGGATGCGCTTGTAGTGGCGCTTCACGGCAGCAGCGAGTTTGCGCTTGCGTTCGGAAGTCGGTTTCTCGTAGAACTCGCGTGCGCGGAGTTCGGTCAGCAGGCCGGTTTTCTCGATGCTGCGCTTGAAGCGGCGCAAGGCGACTTCGAAGGGCTCGTTTTCTTTAACGCGAACAGTGGTCATGTGTTGATCAAAATACATTGGTTTTTGCAGAGCACGAGATTATAACAGCGCACCCGCCCGAGCGAAAGCCCGTTCTGAAATTC
Organism: Pseudomonadota bacterium; assembly: GCA_041174665.1. Taxonomy (GTDB): domain Bacteria; phylum Pseudomonadota; class Gammaproteobacteria; order Burkholderiales; family Burkholderiaceae_D; genus Pernthalerella. The sequence continues at coordinate 1,446 of JBEDGK010000092.1, read as the reverse complement.
CTTTTCTGGATCGAAAACGATATCAAATAAGCAGCAAATGGCCGGTAAAACAATCAAACGGATAATCCAGCCGCGACCCCTGAGGCCCAAGCCCACTGGAAATTGTAGCCTCCCAGCCAGCCGGTCACATCCACCGCCTCCCCCACAAAATGCAGACCCGGCAACGCTTTGACAGACATATCCTGCTGCGACAAAGCCCGGGTATCCACCCCGCCCAGTGTCACCTCGGCCTTGCGATAGCCTTCCGAGCCGTTCGGTCGTATCCGCCAGCCGTTCAGCGACTCTCCCAGCCGCCGCAGGATTTTGTCAGGCAAATCCGGCACCCGGGCATCAGGCTTCAGGTCGTGCGCAAACAGCCAGGCCTCACTGAGCCGCGACGGCAGATACTGCGATAGCCAGTTGCCAAGGGTGCGGCGAATCTCGCGTTTGCCCTCAACCAGCGCAGCTGCCACATCCAGGCCGGGCAGCAAGTTCAGCGACATATCTGCCCCTTCGCGCCAGTAGCTTGATATCTGCAGCACCGCAGGTCCGGACAAGCCGCGATGCGTGAACAGCAAATCCTCTCGGAACTGGCCACACGATTTTTTTTCACCCGCTTCGATATCGATTTCCAGCGAAATGCCGGCCATTGGCACAAACGGCGTCCACGTGGCCTCATCAAAGGTCAGCGGCACAAGACCTGGACGCGTTTCAATGACTGGCACATTGAACTGCTTTGCGATTCTGAATGCAAAATCCGTGGCACCGATCTTCGGTATTGACAAACCACCGGTTGCGATCACCAGCTTGCCGGCAGTGATTTCGCCCGTCGTGGTGCTCAGCCTGAATGACTCGCCGTCACGCGCGATGAATTTCACAGTGGTCGGCATGCGCCACTGCACCTGCCCTGCTCCACATTCAGCCTTGAGCATCTGAATGATGTCTTCCGCGGAGCGATCACAAAACAGCTGCCCCTTGTGTTTCTCGTGAAAAGGAATACGGTAGCGTTTCACCAGCGTAATGAAATCCTGCGATGTATAACGCGACAACGCGCTGCGGCAGAAATGCGGATTGTGCGACAGATAATTCTGCGGCGCGGCATCGGCATTCGTGAAATTGCAACGCCCACCGCCGGAGATGCGGATTTTCTCTGCCAGCTTGTCGGCGTGATCAATCAGCACCACCCGCCGGCCACGCTGACCTGCGACCGATGCGCACATCATGCCTGCTGCGCCGGCGCCAATTACCACGACATCACATTGATCGCTCATGCGCGCTCACCCAACTGGTGTGCCACCTGCACACACTGCCTGACCTGCTCGGCAATTGGCTCGGGTACGGGCTGTTGACCCGCCAGCGCTTGAAGGATCCACTCGGCGGTGGTCTTCGCATCGCTGGCTTTGGGCAAAGGCGGCGATTCATCGACCGGTGCCTGCTTTTCGATCAGCACGGTCGCCTGGTTGTCGT
>JBEDGK010000091.1:0-9793 GCA_041174665.1 Pseudomonadota bacterium | reverse complement strand
CGACGGCGGTGTCAGTTCCTTCAATTCTCTAATCCTCAGGTCGTCGGTGCGCGGCATGGTCTCTCCAGGAATAATTCGCATACAAATAAAAAACCGCCATTCCTGGCGGTTTTAAAGATTCAGTTCGCTGTACTCTTTACGTGAACTTACCGCTTCTCCACCGCCGATGGGCTGGAATAGCTAAAGTAAAAGTCAAAAAAGAAGTGCAGCTTCGACATACTGGTTTGCGTCTTCGGGCAAATCGGAACTCGGATGGTGCTACAAAACACGAGGGATGGCAAGCGTGTTTTCAAATCAATAACTCAAGCAGTGCCACCCACGGTCAGGTCTTCGATCCTCAGCGTCGGCTGCCCCACGCCGACCGGCACGCTCTGCCCATCCTTTCCACAGGTACCAATGCCGGAATCAAGACGCATGTCATTGCCAATCATGGATACACGGTTCAACACGTCGGGGCCGTTGCCGATGAGTGTCGCGCCCTTGACCGGGTAGGCCAGCTTGCCATCTTCGATCATCCAGGCTTCACTCGCCGAGAAAACAAATTTGCCGTTGGTGATATCGACCTGACCGCCACCAAAATTCACGGCATACAGGCCATGCTTGACGGAAGCGAGGATCTCAGCCGGATCGCGGTCACCGGCCAGCATATAGGTGTTGGTCATACGCGGCATCGGCAGATGCGCGTATGACTCCCGTCGACCATTGCCCGTCGGTGACATTTTCATCAGCCGAGCATTCAGCGTGTCCTGAATGTAGGCGCGCAAAATGCCATCTTCGATCAGCGTGGTGCATTGGGTCGCGTGACCTTCATCGTCCACGTTCAGCGAACCACGGCGGTCGGCAATGGTGCCGTCATCGACCACGGTCACGCCCTTGGCTGCAACACGCTCGCCGATTCGGCCCGAGAAGGCACTGGAGCCCTTGCGATTGAAGTCGCCTTCCAAACCATGTCCGATTGCCTCATGCAGCAGCACACCGGGCCAGCCCGGGCCAAGCACCACTGTCATCGGGCCTGCGGGTGCAGGACGCGATTCAAGATTCACCAGTGCCGAGTTCACGGCCTCGCTCGCGTATTTCTCCAAAAGTTCTTCAGAAAAATAACCGAAGTCATAGCGACCGCCTCCGCCCGAGGTACCGACTTCGCGGCGGCCGTCCTGCTCGGCAATGACCGTCAGCGACAGTCTGACCAGCGGACGGATGTCGGCAGCGATCACGCCATCGCTGCGTACGACCAGCACCACATCTTGTTCGCCGGCGAGGCCGGCCATCACCTGCACAATGCGCGGGTCTTTCGAGCGAGCGATACGTTCCAGCTTCTCGAGCAATTGCACCTTGGCCGTGGCATCCATCGATGCCACCGGATCTTTCGGCAGATACAGCGAGCGAGCGCCGGCGGGCTGCATCTTGCCTGCCACCTTGATCTTGCCAGCGCCCTGACGCGCAATCGTGCGCGTGGCCGCCGCGGCATCAAGCAAGGCGTGCTCGGAAATTTCATCCGAATACGAAAACGCGGTTCGGTCGCCCGATACCGCACGCACACCCACTCCCTGATCGATCGAAAAGCTACCGGTCTTGACGATACCCTCTTCCAGACTCCAGCTTTCGCTGCGCGTGAACTGGAAATACAGATCCGCGTAATCAACACGATGAGTGAAGATCGAGCCCAACACCTTCAGCAAGGTAGCCTCGTCCAGGCCATAGGGGGACAACAGGATGTCACGTGCAGCTTGATGGGTGGCGAGGTTGGGCTCTATGGGCTTCATGGGCAGGAGGAAATGCAGTGAATTGGAAGTCTTGATGATACTGGATCGCACCGCTTCCCGCTCACTCGGCGAGGCAAAACCCCTGAGAGCTCAGGGGTTGCGCCATCAGCCCGCCAGTTTGCGATGCGAAAGCGCCGGCAGACTGGCGCGTACCCCGGCCAGATGCTCGGGATCCAGTTCGGACAGCACCACGCCCTCGCCTTCCGGCAACTGCGCGCGCACCTCGCCCCACGGATCAACCAGCATGCTGTAGCCCCAGGTGCGGCGTCCGCTCAAGTGCTTGCCGCCCTGCGCGGCAGCCAACAGATAGCACTGGTTCTCGATAGCGCGCGCGCGCAGCAGAACCTCCCAGTGCGCGCGGCCAGTGGTGTAGGTAAATGCCGAGGGCACGACCATCAGGTCGCAGTGTCCCATCGCGCGGTAGAGCTCGGGAAAGCGCAGGTCGTAGCACACGGACAAACCGATGCGCAATTGAGGTGTTTCCAATACCGCGACATCATGTCCGGCAACAATGGTGCGAGATTCATCATAGGATTCTTGACCACGCGTAAAGCCGAACAAATGAATCTTGTCGTAACGCGCAGCCAGTTTGCCGTCGGGGTCGAACGCCAGCAAGGTGTTCAGCACCTTGCCCGGCTCCGAGGAAACCAGCGGTATGGTGCCGCCGATCAGCCACAACCCGTATTGTTTTGCGATGGACGACATGAACTGCTGCAAAGGCCCGTCGCCGGCCTGTTCCGCGTGCGCCAGCTTGTCGGATTCGGTGTGACCGAGCAGCGGCCAGTACTCGGGTAGCAACACCACCGATGCCCCAGCTTGCGCTGCCTCGCCAATGCGTACTGCAGCGGCGCGGATATTCTCCGACGGGTCGGGGGTGGACACCATTTGTATTGCGGCGACGGTTATTTTTTTATGCATCGCTGTCTCGATCTTTGCGCTGTCGGAGTTATTGCAGGTTCTTGTCATTATCCGCCGGCGGCAGCTTGCGACGGGCTGCCGCTTTCTTGATCACGGGATCTTTCCACGGACCAGTGATCTGATATTCCTGCGTCAGCGCCTGCGACAACGGATTACGCAGGAATAGCTGCGCAAGGAAAGAGCCTAGGCCAATCACAGGATTTACGGCCAATCCATAGACGACCGATGCGCCACCCGCATTCAGCTCAGGAATCACGACCGCGCTCAGGTTTTGCGTCTCTTCGTTCAGATCCACAGTGCCATCCATCAGCACAACCGCATTCACGCCGCGCATCTTGAAGCTGTCGGTCTTCAGCACACCCCGCGTGATGGAAGCGGTGCTGGCGATGCTGTCAAACTGAAAGCCCTCGGAAAATATATCGCGAAAATCGAGCGTCAACCTGCGCGGCAGCGACTGCAGACTCATCACACCGAGCAGCTTGGCTACACCCGGATCCGCTTTCAGAAATTGTCCGCTGCCCAATTTCAGGCTCAGGTTGCCAGACAACGAAGGAAAATCGAAGGAGGTCGGCGACCCTCTCCAGCTGAATTCTCCGTCGATGCGTCCCTTGCCACCACGAAGCGTCTTCTCGAAGCCGACGCGATCAAGAAGCTTGCCGGCATCATTGATATCCAGCTCATAGGTCATCGACGACTGGCTATCTGACGGAGACACTAGCCACTTGCCAGTGGCGCGTAATATCGCGTCAGGATTATTGATCACCAGCCGGCTGATGCGCCACTCGCGTCCTGGACCGATCGCATTTGTCGCTGCTAACTCCAGGCGACCCAGCCGCATGCCTCTGAGCTCGAAATCATCAGCAAGGATGTCCAAACCCGGCAGCTCTTTCGATGTCTTTCGCCCGCTAAGCACTTCCGTCATGTCGGACGACTCGGACCGTGGGATGACGAGCGACGTGAAGTGTGCACTGAATTTTCCAGCGCCGCGCTCGAACCAAGGATCGTCCCAGATCGCATGCCCGATCGCCTCATCGGAGTGAATATTGAACTGCCATCCACTGCGCTGACGCGAGGCTCCCAGCACGGCATTTTCAAGAGAGCGCTCGGCCACGATCAGCTGCGATGCGCGAATCCCAATGCTGTCCGGCGAAACAAAAGTGCTGATATCTTGCCCGCTGCCGCCACTGGATTCGGCGGCAGCGCCAGCATCAGCGGACAATGCCGTCACGGCAGCGCGCCACGCATCGACATTCAGCGACGGCAATACCAGATTGAGTGCCACGCCTGTGTCTGGCTGCGGCGGCGGCTGGTTGACGCCAATGCCCCCTCTCACCAACTTCCAGGGTGCATTTTTCGCGTTCACGCGCTGCCGAAGATAACGCGCCGATATCGCGCGACCCAGATTGATTCTGATCTCCTCCTGCTGCACCGTGGGATCGGCCGATATCAGCGGGGACAGTCCAACGCGCAGTGGCATCGCATCGGGTTGCGCTTTGCCCAGCGGCGCCGGGAAATCCAGCGCCAGACCGACGAGCGTGGAATCGACCGCAATCTCTGGACCCTGTGCACGCAGACGAACTTGCGAAGAATAGCGCGTACTACCCGTCATCTTCTTTGCGAGGCGGCGTACGGGCGCAGTGTTGAAGCCACGTACCACGCCATCGACACTCACGGAGCCTTCGGCTCTGACCAGCGTCGTACCATCCTTTTGCGTGCCACCGCTGAGCTGCATCGGTCCACCCAGAAAGCTACCTTGCAGGCCATTCAGCTGGAAGCCTCGCTCCGAGAAACCGATTTCACCGGACACGTTTTGCACGCTGGGCAGCGCCCGCCAAAGCTGTATCTCGTTCCCCTGGAAACGCACACTGCCCTGTACCCCAGCCTGGGAAGCGTCGGATAAAGGAATTTGCATTTTCAGTGAGAGTCTTGCGTTACCGCTGCCTCGCGCCTCGTCGATGACGTTGTCTATCCATCCGCCAACCGGCGTGTTATTCACATAGTTCACCATCGTCTGCAGCTGACCGCTTGCCGCGCCATTGACCTCCAGCACCGGGCGAGTCGCGAGATAATCAGGGATGGTCGCGTCCACCGCCGACAGTTGAACTCCCGCCGTGCGCGCGCTGTCAGCGTGAATATGAATACGCGTTTGATCCAGCGTGAACACCCCCTGAATATCATCGATCCTGTGCCACAGCGGCGTACGCTTGTCTGCCAACAGCTCATCGGGCGCAGGATTGAGCTTGGCGTGATCTAGCCGAGCACTGACCTTGAATACGCCGGGGGGTTTGTCCCCTGCCCGTTGGGGCTTGAAAGGAAATTTGTCGAGATGACCTTTGATTGTCAGTTGCAGGTCGCGCCCCATGCCGTCGGATAGCGCGCCACTGACCCAATCGCGAGTTGACTGTGGGATGCCGGTAGGAAGAAGGCTGGCGACGCGCGTCAGTTCCAGTGCGGGTACGTGAAGGTGCATGTCGATCTCGCCCAGCTTGTCTTTGCTCAGTGGACGCGGCAGCAGTTGGGAACCCTCCAGCGTGCCTTTGAGACCAGACTGCGAAAAATTCATGCTGGCTATTTTCATGAGGAGGTGACGCTTATCCTTCAACGACCAGCTGGTATCGGCATCGAGCTCCTCGAAGGACAGCGTGGGCGTGTTCAGCAAATCTTCAACGTAAAAGATCACATTGCTGCCACTGAATTTTGCACTACCACCCTCCTGATTCGCATCGATTTGACCAGACAAGCCGTCAAAACCCGGCAGAGCCTCGCGCGCGGGCTTGCCTTCGCTACCCAGCACAGCAGGTTGTCGCTTCAGTGCGAGCTGGCTAAAGCGTCCGCTCAGCCGGTACTTACCCTCTCCCGGAATCGGGCCATCCCAGTTGGCTGTGAAATCATGCAATTGTCCGCGCGGAGAAAAATCAGCGAGCAACACGCGCTCGGTATCCTTCAGCGGAAGATGCGCGGCCAGACGCGCTAGCGCCTCAAGATCGAGCTCGGTGATCTGCAGCTCGTGATGCTCGCGTCCATCGCGAGATATGGTGTAAAGATGCCGCGCCGTGGTCGAGGGCAGCACCGCGCCCTGATCGGTGCGCAGTGCGAATTTGGAGAGCGTGACGGCGTGGCCATGAGCGCCAAACGAAAAAAGTTTCTCCTTCAGGCCGGTCGTGATTTCGCCTGCCGACACGCGTCCGCTGACCTCGACCAACTTGAGCGGCTCCAGCTCATCAGCGAGCTGCAGCGAGAGATCCCGTAGGTCGAGATCGGCGGTAAAATCCACGGCCACGCGGCGATCAAAGCGTAACCACGCACGTATCGCGCCCTCGCCACCCGCCAGCTTGTACGGCCAGGTGACATACGGCGCCCAGGCGTCAATATGGGTGTTTCCCCAATCCGCATAGAGCTCACCCGACCACTGCGAAGGATCAGAACTTCGTCCAAATGCCGGGTGCACAAATTCTGCCCGCAAATCGATCGGAGAGGCGAGCTCCTCAGGAGGCGTCGCATGCAGCGCCGCGCGGTGGGTGTACCATTGATTCTGCAAGACGAAGCTGACCTTGTTGAGCACTAGGTCTGGCGCATTGCGCAGGTTATCCTGCCAGCGGATCCAGCCATCGCGTATGACGATTTCGCGCTGCCTCAGCAACCACTCCAGACCTCTGCCATCATCTTTTTTTGCCGTATCGAGATAGATGCCGCCGACATATATTCGGCCGTCGCTGTCGCGCTCGATCTCCAGATCAGGACGCGACACCTCGAGATGATCGAGTTGCAGTTGGAATGTCAGTGCTGACCACCACGACACGGTCGCAACTACCTCAGGCAACACCAGCGCGCGTTCTCCCTGCTGGTTGTAGACAATCAGGTTATCCAGGCGCAGGCGCGGGTTCAGTCCTTCCCAGTTCGCAAAAATCGCATTGATTGTGACTGGCCGCTGCAGCAGATGGCTGGCAAGGCTCTCGACCTCAGGTTTGTAATGGTCGATATTGGGAAGAATCAGGTAGCGCAGCGACAAGAAGACGCCGCAGAAAACAAAATACAGCGCAATGATTGCAATGAACAACCCGCCGATTGCATGTTGCGTGATGCGATTGGCCGATTCAAAAGCTCCGACGAGCGCGCGCCACGCCGGCAACAGGGCTTCTCTGGAACGCTGAATTGGCTTGGGTTGGTTCGACATCCGTCGCTTATGGTCTCTTCACACGCCGGCCTGCGCTGGCCTTCGTGTGGCTGTCACCACTTCCTTTGTATCATAGCCACTGGATCAACACCGGCAGTGCGTGCGCACTGCCCATTATGTGCAGGATGAACCAGTGCCAACCTTGCCCACAGCGAACGTCTCCCGATTTGTAAAACGCTGGCTGGATGCGAGCCCGTCCCGCGCGGCCGAACTTGCAAAATTATCGGAATTATCGCTTGACCAGCTAGATTTTGACCAGCTTCTTTCCGAGCAGTGCGCTGGCGCATCCCTGCCGGGAGCGATGCGCCAGCTGCGCAACCTCCTCGTGGCCGCGATCGCACAACGAGATATCAGCGGCAAGGCCGGCCTGAGCGAGGTACTCACGGCGATCTCGAATTTCGCCGATTTTGCAATCCGTCGCCATCAGGAGGACGTGTACCGTCAGATGTGTGCGGCACATGGCGTGCCAACCGGCGAAGACTCTGACCGCGCCCAGCAGATGATCGTGGTCGGCATGGGCAAGCTCGGAGGCCATGAGCTGAATGTGTCCTCAGACATTGATCTGATCTTTCTTTATCCGGAAGATGGAGAAACAAAGGTCACCGATCATGGCCAACGCTCATTGTCCAACCACGAATTTTTCGTCAGGATGGGAAAGCGCATGATCGCCGACCTGGCCGAAGTCACCGAGGACGGCTTCAGCTTTCGGGTAGACATGGCCCTGCGCCCGAACGGTAATTCAGGGCCGCTGGCTGCCAGTCTGAACATGCTCGAGAACTACCTGATGGTGCAGGGCCGCGAATGGGAACGCTATGCGTGGGTCAAGGCACGCGCGATCACGGGGGATCCTGAGGACATCGCGCAGCTGGATGAGATCGTTAGACCCTTCGTGTACCGCCGTTACCTTGACTATGGATCGATCAATGCATTGCGCAGCATGCACGCGCAAATACGCGCGGAGGTCGTGCGGCAAGAGACGCGCCATCCCGACCGAGCGATGAATGTCAAACTGAGCAGGGGCGGCATACGCGAGATCGAGTTCCTGGCACAAGTTTTCCAGCTGATACGCGGCGGGCGGGATCCCGGATTACGGGACCGATCGACCCGGATCACGCTGCACACCCTCGCAGAGCGCAAGCTGCTTGCCGAGACTACCGTGGCGCAACTGCTTGATGCGTATATTTTTCTTCGCAATATCGAGCATCGCATCCAGTATCTTGACGATGCGCAGACACATGTGCTCCCTGCCGCACCAGAAGACCAGCAGCTTGTAGCGCAGATGGCAGGGTTCGATAACACTGCATCACTCATCGCTGCCTTGAATGATTGCCGCCAGCAGGTTGCGCTGCATTTCGACACGATTTTCGTCGATAAGCAGGCTGCCGAGCCGGTTGACGATGACCTTGCCAGCAGCACTGCACCGGCCCTGGAAAATACCGATGAAGATACCCTGTCTGCGTATTTGTCGGCAAAAGGCTTTGATGATCCCTCGGGCTCTGCTCGGCGGCTGCTAAGCAGCTGGCAGTCGTCTCGGATACAGTCCCTGCCAGAACAGCGCAGGGCTCAGCTTCAGGCCTTGATGCGCGCTGCGCTGCCCATCATCCCGCGCCAACAGGAATCCAGTTCAGCTACGCTCAATCGTCTGGTGGATTTTTTTGACACGATCGCTCGGCGTTCAGCGTATCTGGCGTTGCTGACGGAGTATCCGCACACGCTGGAGAGGGTTGTGCGCATGATGGCGGCAAGCGATTGGGCTGCAAAATATCTGACCCGGCATCCAGTCCTGATGGATGAGTTGCTCGACGACGCTAGCCTCAAGGCCGAACCGGACTGGGATGAATTCGCACACGAATGCAGGCGTCAGCTGGATGCTTTTACTGGCGACACAGAACGGCAGATGGATGTGCTGAGAGAACAGCATCACGCTCAGCTCTTTCGTCTGCTGGCCAAGGATCTGGGCGCATTACTGACGGTCGAGCGTCTGGCGGATCATCTGTCGCTACTGGCCGATGTGCTAATCGCCATCACACTGGACGCAGTGTGGAAGACGCTGCCCAACCGGCACAAGGAACATCCCGCGTTTGCAGTGATTGCCTACGGGAAGCTAGGTGGAAAAGAACTGGGTTATGCCTCCGACCTCGACGTGATTTTTCTGTACGACGATGAGGATCCGGAGGCACCTGCGCTGTATGCGAAGCTGGCACAGCGTTTCATCACATGGATGACCAGCCACACGCCGGCAGGCATTTTGTTCGACATTGATATCGCACTGAGACCTGACGGCGCCAGCGGTCTATTGGTCTCGTCGTTCAAGGCTTTCGAAAAATATCAACGGGAGTCTGCCTGGGTCTGGGAACATCAGGCACTGACTCGGGCGCGCTTTTGCGCAGGAGACATCGACATCGGCCGTCGTTTTGAAACGCTGCGAACTAACCTGCTGCAACAGAAACGCGATCCGGCGACTCTTCGCACCGAGGTACTCAGCATGCGCCAGCGCATGCATGACGCTCACCCTAATCGCTCAGGACAGTTCGATCTCAAACATGATACCGGTGGCATGATCGATATCGAATTCATTGTTCAATATCTCGTTCTCGCATACTCATCATCGCATCCGGACATGACCGGCGATATCGGAAATATCGCACTCTTGAAACTGGCAGGTGAATGCCATCTGATCGATTCAACACTCGCAATTAGCGTGGCAGACGCCTACCGCCAGTTCCGCAAGCTGCAACACCAGATCAGACTCAAGGGTGCCGACAAGGCCAGGGTTGAGCTCGACACAGTAACTTCGCAGCGCACTTCGGTCGAGCGGCTCTGGCAGCAGGTAATGCATAGTCAGTGATCGGATCGAAGGATTCCCCGGTTGAATTGACTCATGTCGAAAGCCGATAGCCAACGATGATCTTGTCGTTCAGAGACAACGCAATAGTAT
>JBEDGK010000090.1:0-2726 GCA_041174665.1 Pseudomonadota bacterium | reverse complement strand
GCTTCGGAAAATCCATGACGCCTATCAGACCAATGCGCGCGAGGTCGTGATTTGGGGCAGTGGCCGGCCACTGCGTGAATTCTTGCATGTAGATGATCTAGCTGCGGCCTGTGTGCATCTGATGCGGCTGGAACAAGATCAGTTGCAGTCCCTTATTTCTCCACAGTGCTCGCACTTGAATGCGGGCAGCGGCGAGGAAATCAGCATCGCCGATCTTGCACAGCTTATTGCCGGCGTTATCGGCTTTGAGGGGGAGCTGCGCTTCGATAACAGCAAACCTGATGGCACGCCGCGCAAGTTGCTCGATTCAAGCAAGCTCAGAGCGCTCGGCTGGATGCCGTTGGTTGGCCTGCGCGAGGGCATATTGCGCACCTACCGACACTTTCTCTCTGCAAACGCCGCGGCACATGCGGAACAAGCGTATCGCGGTCTGGCCGAACCCCCCGGTCTGCGCTTTTGAGTCGTCACGCATGGACATGACCATCACTTCGGATGTGATCCTCGTGCTGCTCGGTGCTCTGCTTGCGCTGCCCCTCGCGCTGGGTATTTGTATGCGTCATCCTTCGTTGGCCACGCTGATGCTGATCGCCGTGCTCTGCCTGTTCTCGTCATCAACCTGGGGCCAGCTGCAAGAAGAGAACACCATTTATTCACGTGGTACCGGGATGTTCTATTTTTCTTTGCTTAACCTGCTGCTGTGGGTGGTAACGGCGGCGGCTTGTTTGCAAAAGCTGCATCGTGATTCGTCGATTAACCGGCATCCTACGCTGAACACTGCCTCACCTTTTCCAGGGGCGCTGGCCGCGTTTGCGTTCATGCTGCTGGCTCATGTCGCGCTGGGACTCATGTCGGACACGGACTTGATACATATCCTCAGCTACACCGGCCTGATCAATGTGATCAATTTGCTGCTGTTCGGCTGGCTGATCACCCAGACGCTGGCTGATGCCCGTTCGCAGCGCTGGCTGCTGCGTCTGCTATTAGCGCTGGCGGCCGCGCGTGCCGCTTTTGGTCTGGCGCGCTATCAATGGTTTGGCGGCGACAACGCGAATCCGTATCGCAATTTCGAGGGTCTGGATATTCGTCTGGTCTATTTTGATATCTGCGACAACTACATCGCCGCGCTCGCAGCGTTCATGCTTGCGTGGCTGCTGCTGATGCCGCAGGTACGACTGTCTCTGCCCAAACGCGCACTCTTGCTGCTGTGGCTAGCGCTCGAGGTCGCCACGGTGGCACTGTCTTTCCGGCGTTCTTCACTGATCGGTCTTGCGCTGATGTCGCTCGTGCTGTTCTGGCAGCTCCCCTGGCGACGCCGACTCTGGCTGGCGGGCACGGGCTCGCTGGGCATGATCGCTGCGTCGATCACGCTGATGAAAGAAAGGCTGCAATTCAACACGAACGGTGCCGGCGGTGTGCTGGCCTCGCTGCTGTATGACATCGGCCCCGCGCACTCGACCGAGGTCAGCCGCTTTTATGAACTCGAAGCCGCTGCACGCAGCCTGGAAGGACACTGGCTGTTCGGATTGGGCAGCTGGGGCAGCTTCTATGGCAATGAAGACATTCTTGACTATCACTTCGGCAAATTCGATTTCGTGCACAGCGGCTTTGGGCATCTGCTGCTGAAATCCGGGCTGGTGGGACTGATGATGTTCATGGCACTGCTCGCCGCGGTGGTCATTCACTACCTGCGGCAGCGACGCTTCTGGAATGGGCACTCGGCGCTGATGGCCGACGCCGCGATGGCTGGCCTGCTGTTCTGGATGCCGACGCTGCTGATCGGCACGCCCGTCATCGAGTTTCGCACCATGCTGTTGCTGGGCCTGACGCTGGCTCTGCCTTATCTTTGCATGCCGCATACGAGGCATCTGCCTTTCCGCTTCTCATCCCCATGGAGCCGGCATGCTGCTGCGTAACTCGCTGTGGCACCTGAGTGGCTCGGCAGTACCCGCGCTGGTCGCGCTGGCGACAGTGCCTCTTCTGATCCGCGGTGTCGGCCTGGAGGGTTTCGGCATCATCACGCTGATCACCTCCGTGGTCGGCTATTTCGGTATCGTCGACCTGAATCTTTCCACGGGTTCGATACGCTACCTGTCGCAGTTCCACGCGAACTCAGAGGATGAATCCTTCCGCGAGACCTTCTGGTTCGGCCTGATGTTTTATATCGGTATTGGGCTTCTGGGCGGCGTGCTGCTGATGGCGCTGGCCGCGACGTTGCTCAACCAGTTTTTTGAAATCAGTACTGCTTTGCATGATGATGCATTGCGAGCGCTGCGCATTGCGGCGCTTGGCTTCGCGCTCACGCAGCTGCAGAACTATCTGCTGGTCGTGCCGCAAGCTATTCAACGCTATGATCGCTCGGCGCAAGGCGAGGCATTCTTCGGTGTGCTGGTGAATGTGCTGTCCGCCACCGTGGCGATGGCCGGCGGCGGCATCGAAGGCGTGATCGCTGCGCGTGTCATCGTCTCAGCCATCAACACGCTGTGGCTGGTTTGGCTGCTAAGACATCTGTGCATACCGCTGCAGCCACGCTGGCCCGGTCCGGCAATTCGCCAAGCGCTGACCAGCTTTTCGGTCTATGCATACCTGTCGCGGCTGGCCTCTCTGTTGCACCAGCACGCCGACAAACTGATCATCGGCGCTCTGGCTGGTCCCGTCGCACTGGCTTTTTATGCGGTGCCGAATCAGCTGGCCAGTCGAGTACTGGGTCTCACGTATCGTCTGGGCAG
>JBEDGK010000089.1:0-6742 GCA_041174665.1 Pseudomonadota bacterium | reverse complement strand
TTATTCATTCCATTTTTCAATAAATGGAATGAATAATAAGAATGATGTGTGTACGTAAAAAATTTAAATATGTTCCAAAGGAAGAAATACTTATATTTTGTCGGGATAAAGCAACAAAAATATTTGTCGATCTACAACACGTACTTCCGACAATGTAACGTTGGCTTTGATCACTCATAAAAAAATTAATACTTGTCTACAATCCTTGCCATATAAAAATTTTTTGGAATTCGTGTCGATGCGCTGAATATCATGCGTACACATGATGTGCGCCGACCGATATCACTCCGCACTATGGTGGGATAGGGAAGATACGAGCTGTATCGCGGCCATCGAATGGCGCACGCAGCCGTCAAAAGACAGCAGTCAAGACAATTTCTGACGAAGATTGAGCATCAGTTCTCCGTCAGGCTGGCCAGGAAAGCAACGTTCAGTTGAATGTTTTACTCTCGATGGCGAGTTTACTCAGCAGCGGCGCGGGAACCCAGGCCTCCGAATGTCGACCTTTCGCATAACGATGGATGGACATCAGTACATTGGACAGGCCCACTGTATCTGCGTAGAACATCGGACCGCCACGGAATAAGGGAAAACCATAGCCGGTCAGATAGACCATGTCGATGTCAGAGGCACGAAGCGCAATGCCTTCATCGAGGATCAGCGCGCCTTCATTCACCAGCGCGTACACGAGCCGCTCTACGATCTCCTGGTCGCTGATTTTTCTGCGCTCCAGGCCTAGATCCTTCGAATGGGCGATGATCATCTGATTGACGTCATCGGAAGGGTAGGCTTTGCGGTCCCCTGATTTGTAGTCATACCAACCCGCGGAGGTCTTTTGGCCAAATCGACCCTTCTCGCATAGCAGATCGGCGATCTTCGAATACGTGACATCGGGCTTTTCCACATATCGACGTTGGCGTATGTACCAGCCGATGTCATTGCCTGCAAGATCGCTCATCCGAAAGGGGCCCATCGCAAAGCCGAATTTTTCAATAGCCCTGTCTACCTGTTCGGGCAGACAACCCTCCTCGAGAAGGAAGCCCGCCTGACGAATATACTGCTCGACCATGCGGTTACCGATGAACCCATCGCAGACGCCAGAGACCACGCCTGTCTTGCGTAGGGTCTTCGCCAGCGCCATGGTAGTAGCCAACACGTCCTTGGCGGTCTTCGCGCCACGGACGATCTCGAGCAGCTTCATCACGTTGGCCGGGCTAAAGAAATGGGTGCCGATGACATCCTGAGGGCGCTTGGTAAATGCCGCAATCTTGTCGACATCGAGTGTTGAGGTATTTGATGCGAGTATCGCCCCGGGCTTCATCACGTCGTCAAGCTTCTTGAATACCGCCTCCTTGACGCCCATGTCTTCAAATACCGCTTCGATCACCATATCTGCCTGACCGATATCGTCATAGGACAGGGTGCCGCTGATCAGCCCCATCCGCTTGTCGAGCTGGTCTTGCGTGAGCCTGCCCTTCCGCATGCTGTTCTCGTAATTCTTGCGAATGGTGGCCAGGCCTTTGTCGAGCGCTTCCTGCTTGGCCTCCAGTACCTTGACCGGTATGCCGGCGTTAGCAAAATTCATTGCAATGCCGCCCCCCATCGTGCCCGCACCGATGACCGCAGCTGAGCGTATGGTACGTAACGGCGTATCCGCGGGTACATCAGGAATCTTGGATGCCGCACGCTCGCCGAAGAATGCATGCCGCAGTGCCTTCGATTCGGTGGTCTGCACCAATTCGAGAAACAGATCGCGCTCGACTTTCAGACCGTCATCGAATTTCTTGCTGACCGCTGCAGCGACCGCCTCCACGCATTTGAGCGGTGCGGGGAAAGGGCCTGCCACCACGCGAACGGTATTTCGGGCAAATTGCAGATAGCCATCCGCATTGGGATATTGGATCTTCATGTCGCGCACTTTGGGCAGCGGTCGCGCATCAGCCACTTTACGAGCAAACGCCATCGCGCCTTCCAGCAGATCACCGGTGATCATTTGATCGAACAACTTGGAATCCGCCAGTTTGTCGGACATCACGGGATTACCGGAAATGATCATGTTCAGCGCCGGCTCCAGCCCGAGTATGCGTGGCAAGCGTTGCGTGCCGCCAGCGCCGGGGAGAATACCGAGCTTCACCTCGGGAAGAGCGATTTGGGCACCTGCGACCGCGACCCGGTAATGACAACCTAACGCCAGCTCGAGCCCACCACCCATGGCCACGCCGTGAATGGCGGCGATCACTGGCTTGCTGCTGTCTTCGACAATGCGGATGACAGTTTGCAGCCAAGGCTCCTGCAAGGCCTTGGGCGTGTTGAACTCTCGGATGTCGGCACCACCGGAGAACCCCTTGCCCTCGCCAATCATCACGATCGCCCTGATCGCATCATTGTCGATGGCGCGCTGTATACCATCGACAATGCCCTTGCGGGTCTCATAGCCCAGACCATTGACGGGAGGATTGTTCAGGGTAACGACGGCAATGTCACCCTGCTCGCGGTAAGTGGCAGTCATACGCTTGTCTCCGGTAATTGTGATCGATCAGGCCGCGCTCGTTTGACCCTACGTCCCGCATTATGGCCTCACGTGCCTCACTATAGCTCAAAAAAGCACGATCGTATTTTAATTTCCCACGCGTTTCATTCTCAGCAGTGCACTACGTTGCTGATCCTCAAGGTACGCATAGTCGACCCGCCCTGCGCTCACCTTGCCGATCACGATCATGTTGGCAGTGATGGCGTCATGATCCTCGGCACTGAACGGGTCGTCGTAACTGGTCACCGCGCCTTGGTAGCGAAAATTCAAATTTTCCAACGCCGTCCGTATCGCATCACCATCGACCGAGCGCGCCTGTCGGATTGCGTGCGCGAGCAGATGCATGCCGTCGTAGCCTTGCGCGGCGCTCATCGGCGAGGGAATGAGCCCCGTCCCGAACATGCGCCGGTAGGCCAGCAAAAAACTGTTTTTCGCGGTCGATCCGGCATCCTGGATGAAAGTCTGTGGCATCAGGGCACCGTCACCGGCCGCACCAGCAAGATCGATGAAATTTCGCATCGACAAAGTCCAGCTGCCCATGAGTGGCGCTCGCCAGCCTGCCGCGCGCATCGCTTTCGCAATCGCGGCCAGTTCCGGCCCGATACCCCATCCCACAATGGCCTGCGCGCCCGCTGATCTGGCATTTTTGATCAGGCTGCTCATGTCGCTCTCGCCAATCTTGAAACGAAATTGGGATACCAAGTCCAAGCCCGCCAGTCTGGCCTCCTCTGCGAATGCTGTCGCGCCACTGTCGCCGTAGGGTGTGTTATCCGCAAGCAGCGCTACCCGCATCAACGACTTTTTTTTGAGATCGGCGGCCAGCACTCGGGCTTCGAGATCCAGCGTTGGCGACACTCGGAAAATATAGTTGGCGGCTGCCGCGGGGGGAGCAAATTTTCGCGTCAGCACGGGCCCAGTGGATACTGCTATGACCAAAGGAATCCTGGCTCGCTGGTAGTGATCGATCGATGCCAGACCCACGCCAGTATTAACAATACCTATCGTCGCCACCACCTTCAAACGCGTCAGCTCCTCGGCAATCTTTGCGCCAATTTTTTCATTCGCTGTATCGTCCCGCTCGATCAGTTCAATAGGAACGCCCTGGATGCCGCCGGCGCTGTTGATCTCATCCACCGCGAGCCGGATGCCATTGCGCATGCTCTCGCCCATCGGGCTCGAGCCGCCAGTGAAAGGCCCGCTAAGACCTATCCTTACGGTCTGCGCGAATGAAACACTTACCGCCCCGCACAGGGCAATCAGCAGTATCAGGCAGTTCACAGTCTTTCGCTTTTGCGAATACCTGGGCACAGCTCGGAACAAGCGGCGGCACGCTGAAGCCATCTGCATCTCCTTGTGAAATCGATGAGCGCGAGTTTCCGGGCTATCTCAACGATCTGTCCAGAGCAGAGCTTCGACTGTGGCGCAGAACCCACCTGCGACTAAGGTGATGCCATTACCAACAAAAAAGCCTGCAAGAAGCAGGCTTGTAGTTCGGCGGGAGCGACCCTATCAACAGCGCTTATGAAGGACGCTTCATACTGCAGGATGTGGGCTGCGCGGCGACATAGGGCTCGACTTTCTGCTCTGTACGCCAGCCGTAGCCAGTATTTTCCTGATCGTACTTGACTTCTTTGCCATTCACCTTGATCCAGGTGCTGATATACAAGGGCTGCTGAAGCTGATGATCGGTCTTGCGCATTTCCACTTCACCATTGAGCGATTTGAATTTTTGCCCCTCCATCGCAAACGCTACTTTGACCGGATCGGTTGACTTGGCCTGCGTCACGCCTTTCGCCAGTAACTGAATCGCCGAGTAAGTGGATGATGCATAGAAATCATCGTTGTATTTTTTCTTGAATGACTCGACGAGATCCTTGCCGGCGGTGACCTCACTGTTCACGTTCCAGGTACCTACATTGCGTACATGATCAGCGGCGCTAGATCCCATCACCGTTGGCACTCCCGTCGTGTAAGCATAATACGTGTAGAACTTGGCCTTCAGGTCAGATTCGCGTGCAGATTTCACCAGCAATGCCAAATCAGAACCCCAGTTACCGGTGATGACCGTATCTGCGCCGCTGGCGCTGATCTTGGCAACATACGGGGCAAAATCCTTCACGCTGCCGATTGGATGCAGATCATCGCCGACGATCTCGATATCCGGCCGCTTACGCTTGAGGTACTCTTTCGCTGCCCTGGTCACCTGCTGACCATGGGCGTAGTTCTGTCCGATGATGTAAACCTTTTTTACCGACTTGTCCTTGGACAGAAAAGTGGTAAGCGCCTCCATCTTCATATCCGAATTCGCATCGAGGCGGAAATGCCAGAAGCTACACTTGCTGTTGGTCAGGTCCGGGTCGACCGCCGCATAATTGAGAAACACGATCTCCTTGCCTGGGTTGCGCTCGTTGTGCTTGTTGATCGCATCAATCAGCGCACCTGCCGCCCCTGAGCCATTGCCCTGAGCGATATAGCGAAACCCTTGATCGATGACGGTCTTGAGCACTGTCAGCGATTCTTGTGGGCTGGCCTTGTTGTCGAAACCAGTGATCTCAAACGTGTGACCGGGCGCCCATTTGTCGCGATTCGCAATCTCTGCAGAGATCTGAAAGCTGCGGAAGGTGTTCTGTCCCACCGGCGCGAACGGACCCGATAACGGATCAATAAAGGCGATCTTGATAGTGTCTGCCAGAGCAGCTGCGGGAAGGATGGCGGAAGCCAGCATCAGGCCAGCCATCAAGGGGCGGTTCAGCGATTTCATGAGTCTCCTTCGTTGCATATTCATTTTAATTGACGAGGGTTGATGAACAAGGGGTTCAGAGGTTCAGGGTTTTACACTTCGAGCCATTCTTTACGCACGATAGCATCGCTGCCCAGTTCGGCAGGGGTTCCTTCGAAAACGATGGCTCCCCTTCCCATGACATAGACGCGCTGTGAAATATCGAGTGCAATCGCCAGTTTCTGCTCGACCAGAAGCACCGAGATGCCTCGCTGCTTCAGCGCCTGCAGGTAGCCAGCGACCTGCTCGACGATTTTGGGCGCAAGCCCCTCGGTGGGCTCATCGATCATGATGAGATCTGGGTCGCCCATCAGCGTGCGACACAGCGTAAGCATCTGCTGTTCGCCGCCAGACAGCACGCCCGCCTGCGTATGCTGACGCTCGCGCAGCCTCGGGAACATCTGGTACATGTCGTCGATGCCCCAGCGCGACGATTTTCCCTTTTTCTCACCCAAAATAAGGTTCTGCTCCACGGTCAGGGTTGGAAAAATATCCCGGTTCTCAGGAACATAACCCAAACCGCAGTGCGCGATCCGGTACGCTGGCAGGCCCAGCACCTGCTGACCCTTGAACATCACCGACCCGGTTGCGCTGACCTGACCCATCACCGCTTTTACCGTTGTCGAACGACCCACACCGTTTCGGCCCAGTAGGCTGACAATTTCGCCCTCACCCACGATCAGGTTCACGCCGTGCAGCACATGGCTCTTGCCATAGTAGGCGTGCAGATCGCGTATCTCCAAAAGTGCGCTCATGAGTGCTCCTGTACGGGCGCATGAGCACCGAGATACGCTTCCTGAACGCGTGCATTGTCGCGTATCGCCGCAGGTGTGTCGCAGGCGATGACTTCTCCGTACACCACCACGGCGATGCGGTCAGCGACCCCAAAGACGACGCTCATGTCATGCTCGACCATCAACAGCGTCTTGCCCACTGTGACTTGGCGTATCAGCTCGACCGCCTTGTCCGACTCCGATCGGCTCATGCCTGCAGTCGGCTCATCCAGCAAAATTACCTGCGCGCCCCCCGCCACGGTGATGCCAATCTCGAGCGCACGCTGCTCGGCATACGTCAACAAACCCGCTGGCGTATCCCTCCGCCAGCCCAGCCCTATGGATTCCATCACCTGTTCGGCCAGTTCGCGGGCGTCTTTTAATGCGCTCAGCCTGTGCCAGAACGAGTATCGGTAGCCAAGCGACCACAACACCGCGCAACGGAGATTTTCAAAAACGGACAAACGATGAAAGATATTCGTGATCTGGAAGCTACGAGACAAACCAAGGCGATTAATCCGTGAAGGCGCAAGACCAGCGATCTGGCGACCATTGAGCAAAATCTCACCGCCGCTCGGCGCAAACCGTCCGGAGATCAGGTTGAACAATGTCGATTTGCCGGCACCGTTCGGCCCGATGATGGCGACCCGCTCGCCGGGC
>JBEDGK010000088.1:0-2780 GCA_041174665.1 Pseudomonadota bacterium | reverse complement strand
GTCATTTTCTGAATATCCGCATGCGATGCCTGCTCCGCTGACAGTGCGCGTTCAAACGGTACGTCAGATTCGCTCAGTTTCTGCAGCAGCTCCGGGCTGATCGTCAGCAGATCGCAGCCCGCCAGCGCCACGATCTGCGACGTATTCCTGAAGCTCGCGCCCATCACCTCGGTTGTGTAGCCGAATTTTTTATAATACGAATAAATCGTCGCTACCGATTGCACGCCCGGATCATCCGCGCCAGCGTATTCCTTGCCGGTGGCTTTTTTGTACCAGTCGTAGATTCTTCCAACGAAGGGTGAGATCAGCTGCGCTCCCGCGTCGGCGGCAGCGATCGCCTGCGGCAGTGAGAACAGCAGCGTCATGTTGCAGCGGATATTTTCTTTTTCCAAAACATCGGCAGCACGTATGCCTTCCCAGGTAGAGGCGATCTTGATCAACACGCGCTCGCGTGCCACGCCCGCGGCTTCGTACAGGGCGATCAGGTGCCTTGCCTTGGCGATCGTACCCTCGGTATCGAATGACAGGCGGGCATCGGTCTCGGTCGACACCCGACCCGGAATGATGTTCAGGATTTGTCTGCCGAATGCGATCAGCAAGTGATCGATGATCTCCCCGCTGGATTGACCTTTGTGTTTCTGGATGACGTCTTCCAGTAAGTGTTGATACTCTGGCTTCTGCACCGCTTTGAGGATGAGCGAGGGATTGGTCGTCGCATCGCGCGGCGAGTAGGCCTGCATCGTCTGAAAATCACCGGTGTCGGCGACGACGGTCGTGTATTGCTTGAGTTGCTCTAGCTGATTCATGATGTTCAGAGGATAAAAAGTACCGGGTAGAGAGGATGGTTTACAGGCAGGCGATCGGCCAGCAAGGATCAGAGCTCAAGCTTAACGTAGCGGTGTCATGCGTCATGCGCGACGCGCCCGCGCGATCAGTCCGGCAGTTGAGGCGTCGTGCGAGTGATCCCCGGGCTTGCCCTCGAGCTCAGGCAGTATGCGCGAGGCCAGCGCTTTGCCGCGCTCCACACCCCATTGGTCGAAGCTGTTGATGTTCCATAGCACCCCCTGCACGAACGTCTTGTGCTCGTACAGCGCCAGTAAAGCACCCAGTGTCTCGGGGGTCAGTTGGTTCATCAGGAGCATGTTACTGGGGCGATTGCCGGGTAAAACACGGTAAGCAGGCAAGGGTTGAGGCTTCGGTTCAGATTGTTCATGGTGTCGTTGACCACGCATCAGCGCCTCGGCTTGTGCAAAGCAGTGCGCCAACAGTACCCGGTGTTGACTCAGACGCGCGTGCGATGGTTTGAGTGCAGCGATGAAATCTGTCGGGATCAAACCTGTACCTTGATGCAGCATCTGGAAATACGCATGCTGGCCGTTCGTGCCTGTGCTGCCCCAGATGACGGGTACCGTTGACGTCGTGACCGGCAGCCCATCCCGATCCACGGACTTGCCATTGCTTTCCATTTCCAGTTGCTGCAGATGGGAAGGGAAAAGTCGCAGATCTTCATGGTAGGGCGAGATCAGTTGTGAGCCACTCCCGAAAAAGACGCGATACCACCAGCCGATCAGCCCGAGTAGAGCGGGCAGGTTGCGCTCCAGTGGCGTGCGGCGGAAGTGTTCATCCATCGCATGGGCGCCCGCCAGAAAGGCGCGGAAATGGTCCATGCCGACCGTCACTGCGACCGACAATCCGATGGCCGACCAGACCGAGTAGCGGCCACCGACCCAATCCCAGAAAGGCAGCATGTTTTCCGGATCAATGCCAAAGGCTTTGACCGCTTCCGCATTGACCGACACCGCCACAAAGTGCTTTGACAGATCAGCAGGCTTGCCACTGCCGAGAAACCACTCACGCGCTGCATGCGCATTGATCAGGGTTTCCTGGGTGGTGAAGCTTTTCGAGGCGACGATGAACAGCGTGGTTTCCGGAGACAGACCGGCGAGCACGGCATCAATCGCATGACCATCCACATTCGAGAGGAAGTGCGAGCGCAGGTTCGGGCTGGCAAAAGGCCGCAGTGCTGCACAAGCCATCGCCGGACCAAGATCAGACCCGCCGATGCCAATGTTCACCACATCGGTGATGCGCTTGCCTGTATAGCCCGTCCATGCGCCGCTGCGTACTTGTGCGGAGACTCTCTCCATCTGCAGGAGCACTCGCTGCACCTCATCGCTGAGCACCTCGCCATGGAGCTCGAAACGCTGTCCCGCCGGCGCGCGCAGCAGCGTATGGAGTGCGGGCCGGTGCTCGGTCGTGTTGACAGGCTGGCCGCTGAACATCGCATCGCGTCGCTGCTCCAGTCCGCAGGCCCTGGCGAAGGCGAACAGCTTGTCCATCGTGCCGGCATCAATGAAATTTTTCGAGTAATCGAGGAACAGACCCGCATCTTCGGCCGTGAAGCGCTCAAAGCGCTGCGGATCATGACTGAATAACTCTTCCAGCCGCCACGTTTGCGCCTGACGGGCATGCATCGCCAGTGCGGAAAACTCAGGCGTTTCCGAGGGCGCGCGTGGTGCGGCTGGTTCAGTCATGGTCAAGGGAAGGGGTGACGCGTTGGTTAAAACCGAGATGTTACCTGTTGGAACTTCAAATCACCGGGAATTTGCTCAGTGAAGTTTCTTTTCAAGTCGATGGAGGGTCACCCGATTGGAACCCATCGGAGGATTGCGCATGTTGAGTGTTCACAAAGCGGTGCTTCCCGAGCCCAATTTACTCTTGGGAAACACTTTTACCAGTTTGTTCGTTTAACAACATTTTGTGCGAAAAAATTGGAGCTT
>JBEDGK010000087.1:0-14511 GCA_041174665.1 Pseudomonadota bacterium | reverse complement strand
TTTTTGACGCATTGATCGTCAAATAGTGACGCCAAATAAATACATTTTTTTAATTTCGTATTTATCCCAAGAAATGGTCACAGATACATCAAAAAAAAGATGTTACCGATTACAGTAAGCGAAACATTCAAGAAAAATATTCTTGAGCCTCAATAGACGAGCGAGACGGAAGAAAATACAAGAGCCGTTGAGAAAATTCAGGTTTTATCAGTAGTTAGCATATCTTAGGAGTCATCATGGACCCAACACAAACGGCCAGAGTTCCACTATCTTCATCATTAGAAGCTAGCAAAAGTACTCCTGAAAAAAAATCAGATAGCGTAACTCGGCCTCCAAAAATAAATTATTTACAACCGGCAGATCATGTTAACAATAAAGTTGGATCTCAATCAGAACAAAATATAAAATCCGCAACTCCTCAAGATATATTTTTTGCATGCTCAGGAATTCAAAGTACACCCTTCAAAATACAAAAACCTTCTTCAACTAATCCACCTCTTGATACCAAGGCCTCACAACACGTCGGAAGCCATCGGCTTGATGCAAAAAAAAGCACTGAAAACACAACAATTTCTCCCAAAAAATCGCCACATTCAGCTGATGATATTGGGATCACGACCCCAAAATTGGCTCAAAACAAAATGTCGGTATCCGGATTCACCATGGATGACACGGATGCAATAGACCAATATAGCGCGCCGCAAATTATCGACTGCGACTTATCATCATTCGAATTCAAAGAAAAGCAATCTCGCGATTGCTTGATCGGCATTTCCAACGAGGCAAAGGCGCTTGCAAGTACTCATAAATTAACCGAGCCAGAGGTAACAGCTATCAGAGCGTATACAAAAAATTACTACTTATTGATCAATTATCAGCTGCGCAATCTTCCTGATCCCAACGTGAATATTTACGATGCTGCCGCCTTAAAGAAATCGGGGGTCAATCCCGATATGGCAGATTTGATAGCCAACCTGGTCAATGGCTTGAAAAAATTACCGCCTGCACAGCTTGACGGACAAACCGTCAGAGGACATGGGCGAGACGCAAATCTTCCAGAAGAAGAACTTGAAAAATACAAAGAAGGGAGTACTCTCTCGCCCTCAATGTGTATCTCAACGACCAGCTCTCTCGCGCAGTTGGTGGAGAACAGCTGGTGGAATAAAAACCCTCAGGCGATAATTATTCATCAGGTACCCAATGGCAACGGTCGAGATATTGCAGTATTCAGTCCCTACGGACACGAAAGCGAAATTCTCTTTCTTCCGAATACGAGGTTCAAAGTAGAATACAGAAAAGATAACGTCACTATCGGCGGTGGCGTAGGGATTGATTTAAATCCTCAGGCGATCAAAGACCAGTATGATGAAAAAACCAAAAAAGATTGGGCCGATAAATATAATGATCCAAGCGGACAAAAGTACAAAAAAACGATCATAAGCTTGCGAGAGTTACCTTCCGATTTCAAGCCCGAGGCGCCAGCGAAACCCTCAAACAGTCCTCCCCAAGAAAAACCTAAACCAGAGAAAGAGAAGGAGAAGGGGCGATTTAAAAAATCAATAAAAAATTTCTAAAATACCAAACGATACTTCGCAAGGCGGTCGACCACGTCCAGGAGATATCGATTCAAGGAGTGCGCGGAGTCAGCCATCTTGATAGCAGCAGATCGCGTGGCTGCTCTCCCCGCGAAGGCTTCAGGCTAACCCTGGTTGATGATGGAAAGCTCTTCAGTACGCCGGGGCGCATAGCTTTCCCACTGGCTGCAGCCGGGGCACTGCCAGTAAAACTGCTTGGCCTTGAAGCCGCAGTGACTACAGCGATAACGCGCAAGTTTCTGCGCATAGCCACCCACCAGACCCTTGACCAATGACAACTCGGCGCGTCCCTCCGGAGGGGCATACATCAGCCGAGCTTCGATGAGTTTGTCAAGGCCCAGCAAGGTCGGCGTTCTTCTGAGTTCATCAGCAACGAGCTGGTTTGCAATGTCAGGACCATCCAGCTCCAGCACGGCCTTGAACGCCACCTCAAGCAGATCGATGGATGATGCTTCGGCAAGGTAAGTCTTGAGCAGGTTAACGCCCTCGCGCGCGCGACCGACAGTACGGTAGCCATCCATGAGCCGCTGGGCGACAAGCGCCACATGCGGTGCACTCTGCTGCTCCACGCGCCGCCATGCACTAAGCGCACCTTCGGTATCGCCCTTGGCCATCATCGCATCGCCTATCAGCATCATTACTCTTACATTATTCCTGTCGTACGACAAGGCTTTTTCCAGTGTCTGCAACGCCGTATCGGGATTCACGTGCACCAGCTCATCTTGCGCCAGCTCGCAATGAAATTGCGCTATCTCTTTCTGGTACGCGCCAGCGCCGGAGGCCTGCAAAGCAAGTGCCGCATCAATGGCACGCTTCCACTCTTTCTCTCGCTGATAAATTTCTAGCAAGGCGCGACTGGCCTGTGGCGCATACTGACTGGCGGCGAGCTGATGGAAAGTCTCTTCGGCACGGTCGAGCAGTCCGGCTTTCAGATAATCTTGTCCTAGCTCATAGCGCGCCTTGCTCGCAACGTCGGGCGACAAATCAGGACGGGTGAGAAGATTCTGGTGCACGCGCACGGCTCGCTCGATGTCCCCGCGGCGGCGAAACAGATTGCCGAGCGCAAAATGCAGCTCGGCAGTCTCAGGATCGAGGCGGGCGATATCGACGAAGATATCGATGGCCTTATCAGGATCTTCGTCGAGAAGTGCGTTCAATCCTTTATAGTAGCTGCGCGGCAGACTGCGCGACTCGGCGATCACATGGCGAATATCGATACGCGCAGCGATCCAGCCCAGCCCGAAAAAAAACGGCACGCCCAGAAGCCACCAAGTTTCGAATTCCATAAAAATCAGTTCAGAGGATTGTCTGCCTACAAGCCGACATGTTCAATGATGCTAGTTGGCGGCGAGGGTTGCTCGCGCGGACGAGCGACCGGATCAGCATTGCTTTTCTTTTGCTCGGTTTCTTTCTTGATGCGCGACAGTTCGCGCCGATAGCGCAGCACCGTGCTCGTCATTGCCAAGACGCCCATTACAACGCCGACGATGAAGAACGCCAGCAGCAGCAAGATAATCGGCGAGCGCGCCTGACTACCCCAGAAGAAATGCAGCACGACTTCATCCGTGTTTTTCAGTGCGAAGTCAAAGAACACAATGAACAGCGCCAACGCTGCCAGTCGGAAGATGAGCCTCATGGAAAGAACGCCCCCACATTACATAGCGGAATGGCACCGATTGTACGCGAAAAGAACACCGGTTCGGCTCTCGCGGCAACCCCGGCCCGGCCATAAAAAACGGCACCCGATAACGCAGGGTGCCGTTTTGCTGATGTTATGTAGGCTCAGTCATCAAGGATGGGCTGTCCGACCATAGCATCGACCCGCTCGCGCAATTCCTTGCCGGGCTTGAAGTGAGGTACTCGTTTTTCGGGCACCATCACCGTGTCGCCGGACTTGGGATTGCGGCCTATCCGCGGTGGCCGGCTGTTCAGAGCAAAGCTGCCGAAACCCCGGATTTCGATGCGCTGGCCAGCGGCCAGCGCATCTGTCATCGCATCGAGCAGGGTCTTGACTGCGAAATCCGCATCCTTGGCCACCAGCTGCGGGTAACGCTCGGCCAGACGAGCGATCAGCTCCGATTTAGTCATCAGAGTGACCCCAATCAGCCCTTGTTGTCGAGCTTGGCTTTCAGCAGTGCGCCCAGGCTGGTTGTGCCCGAGGATGCAGAGGTATCACTGGACATTTTCTGCATGGCGTCCTGAGTGTCGGCATTATCTTTCGCCTTGATCGACAGCTGGATGCTGCGAGCCTTGCGATCGATGTTGATGACCATCGCCTCTACCTTGTCGCCTTCCTTCAGGTGCGTGCCGGCATCTTCGACGCGATCGCGCGAAATTTCAGAAGCGCGCAGATAGCCTTCAACTTCGTCGGATAATTGGATCACGGCGCCCTTGGGTTCGACCGATTTCACTGTGCCATGTACCAGCGCACCCTTATCGTTCATCGCGCAGTAGTTGTTGAATGGGTCACCTTCGAGCTGCTTGACACCCAAAGAAACTCGCTCACGCTCGACATCAATAGCCAGCACAACAGCTTCCAGTTCGTCGCCCTTCTTGAACTTGCGCACGGCCTCTTCACCCGCTTCGGTCCAGGACAGGTCCGACAGATGCACCAGACCGTCGATGTTACCCGGCAGGCCAATGAACACACCAAAGTCGGTGATCGACTTGATCGCGCCGGAGACTTTGTCGCCCTTCTTGTGCGACATGGCGAAATCGTCCCACGGATTCGCCTTGCACTGCTTCATGCCGAGCGAGATACGGCGACGCTCTTCGTCGATCTCGAGCACCATGACTTCGACTTCGTCGCCCAGCTGGACAACCTTCGAAGGTGCAACGTTCTTGTTGGTCCAGTCCATTTCGGACACGTGGACCAGACCCTCGATGCCCTGCTCGACTTCCACGAATGCGCCGTAGTCGGTGAGGTTGGTGACCTTGCCGAACAGACGGGTGCCTTGCGGATAGCGGCGCGACAGGCCAGTCCAGGGATCGTCGCCAAGCTGCTTGCCGCCCAGCGAGACACGGTTCTGTTCCTGATCGGACTTGAGTACCTTGGCAGTGATTTCCTGACCCACCGACAGTACTTCGGAAGGATGGCGCACACGGCGCCATGCAAGGTCGGTGATGTGCAACAGACCGTCGATACCGCCGAGGTCGACGAACGCGCCGTAGTCGGTGATGTTCTTGACGATACCAGTGACGATGGTGCCTTCCTTGAGCGTCTCCATCAGTTTCGCACGCTCTTCGCCCATCGAGGCTTCGATGACGGCACGACGCGACAGCACAACGTTGTTGCGCTTGCGATCCAGCTTGATGACCTTGAATTCCAGGGTCTTGCCTTCGTACGGTGTGGTGTCCTTGACCGGACGAGTGTCAACCAGCGAGCCCGGCAGGAATGCGCGAATGCCATTGGTGAGCACAGTGAGGCCGCCCTTGACCTTGCCCGATACCGTGCCGGTCACCAGTTCGCCCGACTCCATCGCTTTCTCGAGCGCGAGCCAGGAGGCCAGACGCTTGGCCTTGTCGCGCGAGAGGATGGTGTCGCCGAAACCATTTTCGAGAGACTCGATGGCAACGGAAACGAAATCACCAATGTTGACTTCCAGTTCGCCGTTGTCGTTCTTGAATTCATCGATCGGAATAAACGCTTCGGATTTCAGGCCAGCGTTAACGATCACAAAGTTGTGGTCCAGGCGGACGACTTCCGCCGAAATGACCTCGCCCGAGCGCATATCCTGGCGCGACAGAGATTCTTCAAATAGAGCGGCAAAGCTTTCCATGCCAGAGGATGCGTGGGATTGAGTAGCTGTAGACATAATTAAGAAAAGTTAGCCAACCACAGCGGTATTGCCGTGACTGGGTCAGGTTGCTCAACACCCCATGAGGCCTTGCGCCTCCCGGGGCACCGGGTACTGCGGTCTTGCGGTACTGCTGGGTACGGATATCGCTGCTGTCAGCTGGAGGAGAGTGACTGGTACCAATCCAGAACCTGCTTCACAGCCGGCTCGATGCCCATGTGGGAGGTATCGAGCAGATGCGCTCCCTCAGCGGGTTTCAGGGGAGCAACGGCGCGCTGAGTATCCCGCGCGTCCCGTTCCCGCAAATCCTGCAGAAGGTCGTCCATATTAGCAGGAAAACCTTTTTCAATCAATTGCTTATAGCGCCTTTCCGCACGCGCTTCGACGCTGGCGGTGAGGAAAACTTTCAGTGGTGCATCCGGGAAGATCACCGTGCCCATGTCACGGCCATCCGCCACCAGACCCGGGGGGCGACGAAAACCATGCTGCAGGTTCACCAGTGCCTGGCGGACGGACGGCAGCGTGGCGATCTTCGAGGCGGCTACGCCCACCGCTTCGGCGCGGATCTCTCGGGAAACCTCGCGTCCTGACAAGAGTATGCGCTCACCTTCGAACTGAACATCCAACCCGGCCGCGAGCGCGGCCAGCGCCGCCTCATCGGCCAGATCAAGCCCGGCGTCCAGCGCCGAGAGCGCGGTCAACCGGTACAGCGCGCCGGAGTCCAGCAGCGCAAAACCCAGATGCTCCGCCACCCGACTTGCCACCGTGCCCTTGCCGGACGCAGTCGGTCCGTCGATGGTGATGACAGGAATGTCGGGTATGGCGCTCATGGTCCTCAGGCTTTCTGAACGATGCCGGCAAAGGCCTCGAAGTAATCCGGGAAGGTCTTGGCAACGCACTTTGGGTCATTGATGCGCACCGAGGTGCCATCGCGCGCCGCACCATGCAGCGAGGCCAGCGAGAAGCACATCGCCATGCGGTGATCGTCATAGGTATCGATGGTCGCCGGGTCGAGCACGATGGGCGGCGTCACGCGCAGGTAGTCTGAGCCCTCTTCCACCAGCGCGCCGAGTTTGCGCAGTTCGGTCGCCATCGCCGCCAGGCGGTCGGTTTCTTTGACCCGCCAGCTGGCGATATTGCGTAGCATGCTCGTACCATCGGCATACAGCGCAGCCACGGCAATCGTCATCGCCGCGTCGGGAATATGGTTGAAGTCAGCATCGATCGCCTTGAGCACGCCATTCGAACTAGCCTCGATCCAGGTGTCGCCCATCGTGATGGTTGCGCCCATTTGCTCGAGAGCCTCGACAAAACGTACATCGCCTTGAATGCTGGACTTGCCAACACCCTCCACGCGTACCGGACCACCGGCAATTGCGCCTGCGGCCAGGAAGTACGAGGCCGATGAGGCATCGCCTTCCACATGAATAACCCCCGGACTTTGGTACTGCTGCGCTGCCGGCACAGTAAATGACGCCCAGCCATCGCGCTGTACCTCGACGCCAAAGCGCTGCATCAGGTTCAGTGTGATTTCAATATAGGGCTTGGAGATGAGCTCACCAATCACTTCAATTGTCAGCGGCTTGTCGCGTGCAATCAGTGGCGAGGCCATCAACAAGGCCGTCAGAAACTGACTGGACACATTGCCGCGCACTTGCATGCGCTCGGGATGTAAATGGCCGCGATGAATATGTAGTGGCGGAAAACCGGGGTTACCGGTGTAATCAATTCGCGCGCCGACCTCATTCAGTGCATCGACCAGATCACCGATGGGACGCTCATGCATGCGCGCGACGCCGTGGATGGTGTAATCGCCCCCCATCGCCGCCAGCGCCGCTGTGAGTGGTCGTATCGCCGTACCTGCATTTCCCATGAACAGATCGGCAGAATGCACTGGAAAAGCGCCGCCTGCACCATTCACCGCGTAATCTTGGCTTTCACCATGCTGCTGCCAGCGAACGCCCAGCTTCTGCAACGCCATCAGCATCACATGCGTGTCATCTGAGGCCAGCAGAGATTTGATTTCTGTGCTGCCGCGCGCCAGCGCAGCCAGCAACAGGGTGCGATTGGAAATGCTTTTCGAGCCAGGCAGGCGTACCGTGCCGCGCGCGATCGCTGCGGGCTTTAGATCGAGATGATGCGGGTAATGCTTCATTCAGTCTCCACCTTGCTCATAGGGGCGCTGCTGCTCGGCGGCTTCGATGGCTGCAATCCATGCATGGCGCGCCTGTTGTGCGCGGCCAAACAACGCTTCCAGTGCCGCGCCATCGCTTTTATCCAGAAGATCACGCATCTGGGTCACCTGCGTCAGGTAAGCATCAAGCTCTGCCAGCAACGATGGTCTGTTGGCCAGTGCAATATCTCGCCACATCTCAGGTGACGAGCCAGCAATACGCGTGAAATCACGAAAACCGCTGGCGGCATAATCGAACAAGCGCTGTGCATTCGGACGCGCAGCAATTTCATCGACCAGCGCATACGCCAGCAAATGCGGCAAATGACTGACGGCGGCGAATACTGCATCATGTTCGTGTGAGGTCAACCGATGAATCAGCGCACCGCATTGCGTCCATGCAGAGGCGACTCTCTCGACAAGCTCCGACAGATTTTCAGGCAACGGTGTGAGAATGACCTTCTTGCCGACATACAGATCTGAGAGCGCCGCTTCCGGACCATTCTGCTCACGACCTGCGATAGGATGGCCGGGCACGAATTGCTCGATCTTCTCGCCTAGCGCGGCGCGTGCGGCAGAGACCACATCGCTCTTGGTGCTGCCAGCGTCGGTGACGACCGTGCCGGGATCCAGGTGCGGCGCAATCGCGTCGAGCAACGCGCCTGTCTGCGCGACCGGCGCAGCAAGCAAAATCAGATCGGTACCACTCACCGCATCCGCCACATCGCGGGCGATACGGTCGATCAGCCCCAGGCGCACTGCCTGCTCCAGGGTCTCACGGCGACGACCAATGCCAACGACCTCAGCCACCGCCGACTGACGCTTCAAGGCCAGCGCGAACGAACCACCAATCAGTCCGACACCAAAGACAGCGATTTTTTTGAATGACATCAGGCCGTCAGCAAGAAAAATAAAAATGAATCAGGCCAGCACGGCCTTCAGTGCGGCAAGGAAGGCCGTGTTCTCTTCGGGCAGACCGATCGATACGCGCAGCCACTGCGGCAAGCCATAGTTACCGACCGGGCGCACAATGATGCCTCTCTTGAGGAGCGCGAGGTTCACGCGTCCACCCGCACCCTCATCCGACCCGGCGCGGAATAGTACAAAATTACCAAATGACCGCAGGTACTCGATGCCCATCTGGTCGAAGGCCGAGGTCAGCTGCTGATAGCCCTCGGCATTGATCTTTGCACTTTTAACCAGATACGCCTCATCATTCAGCGCCGCAATCGCCGCCGCTTGAGCAAGCGAATTCACATTAAAAGGCTGACGCAGACGATTCATCAGATCAGTCAACGCAGGCTGAGCGATGCCGAAGCCCAGGCGTAGCCCCGCTAATCCATACGCTTTGGAAAAACTACGCGAGACGATCAAATTAGGGAATTCCTTCACCCAACCCAGAGAGTCATAGCGATGCTCGGCCGACAGGTATTCGGTATACGCCTCGTCCAACACCACGACCACCGACTTCGGTACCGACGCAATGAACGCGCGCACCTCGTCGCCCGCGATGAAACTGCCAGTCGGGTTGTTCGGGTTAGCGACGAATACCAGACGGGTATCCTCGGAGATCGCGGCGCGCATCGCCTCAAGGTCATGACCAAAATTTTTCGCCGGCACGACGATGTGCCGCGCCCCTACCGCTTGTGTGGCTAGCGGATACACCGCAAACGAGTACTCGGCATACACCACTGACTGCCCTGCCGTGACCAGAGAACGCGCGGCGAGCTCAAGAATGTCGTTGCTGCCATTGCCCAGCGTAATCCAGTCAGTCGGCACACCAAATTTCTTGCTGATCGTGCCCTTCAGATCAAAACCATTCGAATCCGGATACCGAGCCAGCTCGGACAGCGCTTCCATCATCGCCCGCTTCGCCGACTCCGGCAGACCAAGCGGATTTTCATTGGATGCCAGCTTAACGATACTGGCCTCATTCAGACCGAACTCGCGAGCGACTTCGGAAATCGGCTTACCTCCCTGATAGGGAGCAATCGCGCGGACATAATCAGGACCGAAACTCATGACAATCCCATCAAATAAAAATGATCAGCAAGCGTGCGGGTAAGAACCCAGCACCTTGAAGAAGGCTGCCTGCGCCTGTAATTCGGACAGCGCCTGCGTGACTTTGGCGTCACTCGCATGACCTTCGAGATCGACATAGAAGTAGTAGTCCCAGCGTCCGGTGCGTGCGGGTCGCGATTCAAAGCGTGTCATCGACACGCCATGCTTCGCCAGCGGAGCAAGCAATTCGTACACAGCACCTGCCTTGTTAGGTACCGACAGCACCAGCGACGTCTGATCACGCCCCGACGAACCCGGCTGCAGTTTGCCGATCACAAAAAATCGCGTTCGGTTGTGCGGATCGTCTTGTATGTGGGCATGAACGATGGACAGGCCGTAGCGCTTTGCCGCCATCTCTCCCGCGATTGCCGCGACACTCGCATCATCGGCCGCCATTTTTGCTGCCTCGCCATTCGACGCCACTGCCTGTCGGGGAATGTCCGGGTAGTGTTCATTCAGCCATACCTGACACTGCGCAAGCGCCTGCGAGTGCGCGCAAATACGCTCAATACCTTCCATGCTTCCGCTGCGCGTTATCAGACTGTGGTGCACGGGCAAAGCTACCTCGCCGCTGATGGAGAGTGTCGTCTGCAACAGTAGATCGAGTGTGCGATTGACCGTGCCCTCGGTCGAGTTCTCGACCGGCACCACGCCGAATTCTGCGGTGCCTGCCTCCACCGAACGGAACACCTCATCAATCGAGATGCATGGCAGCTCATTGACCGCCTGACCAAATTGCTTCCACACGGCCTGCTCACTGTAGGTACCCACCGGGCCGAGGAAAGCAATGGTCGTGCGATTTTCAAGCGCACGGCAGGCCGACATCACCTCACGAAAAATAGATTGCAGATCGGATGACAGCAGCGGACCCGAATTGTGCTCTGCAACCCGGGAAAGCACCTGCGCTTCGCGCTCTGGACGGAACACCGGCGCGTTCGTCTCTGCCTTCACATGCCCCACCTGCTGGGCCACCTTGGCGCGTTCATTCAGCAGCTTGAGCAGTTGCGCATCGATCGCGTCAATCTGCTCTCGCAAGGGCTTGAGCTTGTCATCACTCATGGCGGTTTGCCTTTGTTTTTCTCATGGATGGGCCTTCAAGACGGCCGCGATATCACTGCCCGATCAGCCAGCTTCGCCATCGCCCTCTTCTGCGCCGTGGTCCTCTTCCGCATCGCTCTCGGCAATGCGCTGCAGGCCAGACAATTTGGTGCCATTCTCGACAGCGATCAGGGTTACGCCTTGCGTTGCACGGCCCATCTCGCGGATCTCGGCCACGCGGGTGCGGATCAGCACACCGCCGGTCGTGATCATCATGATCTCGTCAGCTGGCTCGACCAGGGTCGCCGCCACGACCTTACCATTGCGCTCGCTGGTCTGGATAGCGATCATCCCCTTGGTGCCGCGGCCATGACGCGTGTACTCGGTGATCGGCGTGCGCTTGCCAAAGCCATTTTCGGTGGCGGTGAGCACGGATTGCTGCTCGTTCTGCGCGACCAGCATCGCGATCACCAGCTGGCTTTCTTCCAAATTCATGCCGCGCACACCGCGCGCGGTACGACCCATCGGACGCACATCGTTTTCATCAAAACGCACGGCTTTTCCGGCATCGGAAAACAGCATTACGTCGTTACTGCCATCGGTCAGTGACGCACCAATCAGGAAATCACCATCGTCCAGATCGCAGGCGATGATGCCCGCCTTACGAGGATTACTGAAATCGGACAGCGAGGTCTTCTTCACCACGCCGTGCGCTGTGGCCATGAACACATAGCGATCTTCAGGGAACTGGCTGTTCGCACCGAACAGCGGCAGCACGACGGTGATCTTTTCACCGTCCTGCAGCGGGAACATATTGACTATCGGCTTGCCACGCGAAGTGCGCGAGCCCTGCGGCACTTCCCATACCTTTAGCCAGTACATGCGGCCGCGATTGGAAAAGCACAGCATATAGTCGTGCGTGTTCGCGATGAACAGTTGCTCGATCCAGTCGTCTTCCTTGGTGGCTGCTGCCTGCTTGCCTCGTCCGCCGCGTTTCTGCGCTCGGTACTCGGACACCGGCTGCGATTTCATGTAACCGGAGTGGGAGAGCGTGACCACCATGTCCTGCGGAGCGATCAGATCTTCGGTACCAAGATCTTGCGCATTGATTTCAATCGTCGAGCGACGCTTGTCTTTATTGCCTTCGCCGTACTCGTTGCGCGCGGCGATCAGCTCGTCGCTGATGATCGTGGTCACGCGTTCCGGGCGGGCAAGAATATCGAGCAGATCAGCGATCTGCTCCATCACTTCTTTGTACTCATTGACGATCTTGTCCTGCTCAAGTCCAGTCAGGCGCTGCAGACGCATCTGGAGGATTTCTTGCGCCTGATCGTCCGAGAGCTTGTACAGACCATCGGTCTGCAAGCCGTAGTGGCGCGGCAGGTTCTCGGGGCGGAAGGCATCGACACCGCCAGGGTTGTTGGTCCCCGTGCGCGCAAGCATCTCGCGCACCAGCGAAGAATCCCATGAGCGGGCCATCAATTCGGCCTTGGCAACCGGCGGTGTCGGCGCCGCCTTGATGATGGCGATGAATTCATCGATATTCGCCAGCGCGACTGCCAGACCCTCGAGCACATGACCGCGCTCGCGCGCCTTGCGCAGCTCGTACACAGTGCGGCGAGTGACCACCTCGCGCCGATGCGACAGGAAACATTCGAGCATCTGCTTGAGGTTCAGCAGCTTGGGTTGGCCATCAACCAACGCCACCATATTCATTCCGAACGTATCCTGCAGCTGGGTCTGCTTGTACAGATTGTTCAGCACGACCTCGGCCACCTCGCCGCGCTTGAGTTCGATCACCACGCGCATGCCGGATTTGTCCGACTCGTCACGGATGTCTGAAATACCATCGAGTTTCTTGTCGCGCACCAGCTCGGCAATCCGCTCAAGCAGGGATTTCTTGTTTACCTGATAGGGCAGCTCATCAACAATGATTGCCGATCGACCATCGCGAATTTCTTCAAAGTGCGTGCGCGCGCGCATCACCACCCGGCCACGACCGGTGCGATAACCATCGCGCACACCACCCACGCCATAGATGATGCCGGCAGTCGGGAAATCCGGGGCGGGGATGATCTCGATCAGCTCATCCACTGTGCAGGTAGGGCTCTTGAGCACATGCAGCGCGCCATTGATCACCTCGGTGATGTTGTGGGGCGGGATATTGGTTGCCATGCCGACTGCAATACCTGATGAACCATTGATCAACAGGTTGGGAATGCGGGTCGGCAGTACCGAGGGTTCTTTCTCCTTGCCGTCATAGTTCGGCACGAAATCGACGGTTTCTTTGTCGATATCGGCCAGTAGTTCGCTGGCGATCTTGTCGAGCCGGCACTCGGTATAGCGCATCGCAGCGGCATTGTCGCCATCGATAGAACCGAAGTTACCCTGACCATCGACCAGCGTGTAGCGCAATGAAAAATCCTGCGCCATGCGCACCAGCGTGTCATAGATCGCCTGGTCACCATGCGGGTGATACTTGCCCATGACTTCGCCGACCACGCGCGCACATTTCACATACGGGCGGTTCCAGACATTGTTTGTCTCATGCATAGCGAACAGCACGCGTCGATGCACGGGCTTGAGACCATCTCTCACATCAGGGAGCGCACGACCAACGATCACGCTCATCGCGTAATCGAGGTAGCTCTTGCGCATCTCTTCTTCGAGGGAAATCGGGATGGTCTCTTTGGCGAACTGATCCATTGGCAGGCTTGTAAGTAGAAGAATGCAGAAAAAGCTGCTGGCAGCGACAACAGTCGGCGAAAACTGAGCGATTGGCCAGCGGTGAAACCTGCGGAATCTCCGGCTTTCGCAACGCGCGAAGAACGGACGGTAACCGCTGATTTGTAAACACGAAATTTTACCACGCGGACCCTGTCCGAACGCGTCTCGCGAAGCTAGCAGCAAGGTCTTCTGCGGGACGCTCGGAGGCAGCTTTGATCTCTGCCAAGACCGTGCTCAGGGTGGCTGCCACACTGAGCGATAGGGGCGCACAAAGGCATATCTTTTGGGTATGCGCTGACTGCGCAATTTCGCAGAAGCACAGATCATGCAGGAGAAACCCATGCGCTTGCGTGCACAGTTCATGCTCTTGGTGTTGTCAGCGGCTTTGCCCAAAGTCTTTGCGGCTGACGTAGCTAATCCCCCCGCCAGCGGCGCGAGCAGATCGGCCTATCTGACAGACTCACGCGGCATCGTCGTGCGCAGTGGCAGCGGCGCGTGCTGGCGCACCCGTGCCTGGACGCCAGCCCAGGCAAGTGTCATCGGCTGCGACGGCGTGCTGGCGCTCGCCCAGCCCGTTCCTGCACCCGCCGAGCCGGCCGGGGCCACAGCAGCGCCCATACCCTCAACCGCCGGATTGGGAACGGTGGCAACACCCAGCCTGGCAGCGTCGGAACCTCTGTCAGAAAAAGTGACCTTCGACACCGACACCTTTTTCGACTTCGATAAGTCCACGCTCAAACCCGACGGCAAGGCGAGGCTCGACACGCTCGCCGCCAGACTGGCAGATTCCTCGGTAGAGGTTGTCGTGGCCGTGGGCCATGCGGACGCGATCGGACCTGCCACCTACAATCAGCGCTTGTCCGAGCGTCGGGCGAGAGCCATGGTTGACTACCTGCGCGAAAAAGGCCTGCCGACAGACAAAATCTTCAATGAAGGCAAAGGCGAGACTAAGCCCATCGCAAGCAATGCCTCTAAAGAAGGGCGCGCAAAAAACCGGCGGGTTGAGGTCGAGGTCGTCGCCATCAGGCCCATTAAATAGAACCATAAAGTCGCCGACGGTTTTTTTATTGGCGACGGGCTCCACTCGAACCACCGAGGCCGGTGAAACGCGCCTTGTCGG